>NZ_AKJB01000089.1:0-32975 GCF_000282555.1 Pseudomonas sp. GM102
GCGAGCCTGCTCGCGATGAACGATAACGCGGTCTACGCCGGATCGACGTTATCCAGCACCCGATTCACCGCCAACTCAGCCAGCATGATGACCTGCTGGATCGCCAACGCCGTATGGCGCTGCGGGCCGGTCAGGTCGTTGGCGAAATCGCTGGCCAGGACACTCGCCGAGGCCAACGATTCACAGGCGTGGGCCAGCAGGCTTTCGGTATCAGCATTCTGGACGACCATGAACATCGTGCTGGGGCGGCGTTTTTTTTCGGTGTAAGACGCCGGGGGATCGAGGTAGTAGTCGAGGGCGCGTTTTATGGCTTCGCGGTCTTTGAGTAACTCTTCGGTGCGCGAAGCTTCGGCGTTGGGGGTGGTGGTGTTAAAGGGTGGGTCGGGGATTAACTTATCCATACAATCTCCTACTGAAATGGGTGCCACCACTCGCCGGATCTCAAGCGGCGAAGAGGTGGCAGCTATGTGCAGAGTGAGATCACCGGTAGTAGGCACCCGGCCAGACCGAAGTCTGCCCGCACACAGCCGCCATAACGCATTTACAGGCAGCGGATAAGCTGGCGCCAATTATGGTGGCATTGGCGC
Source organism: Pseudomonas sp. GM102 (assembly GCF_000282555.1). NCBI lineage: Bacteria > Pseudomonadati > Pseudomonadota > Gammaproteobacteria > Pseudomonadales > Pseudomonadaceae > Pseudomonas > Pseudomonas sp. GM102. The sequence goes on from NZ_AKJB01000089.1 coordinate 588, forward strand.
TAGATGCATACTAGTTGCCGGGGATCTCACGCCCGATCGCTGAATGTGCAGCGACAGCCAAAGACTAGAGAGCCCGCTTCCGACGGACAACCTGAAAAATGCGTGGGAAAGTTCCATGTTTTGACACATCCGTTAAACATTCAAATGTGGAACGCGGAGCGTCCCTGGCGGCATTCCCACGCGGAAGCGTGGGTACGATCAATCCCGCGTATGACACCGAATTTTCGTCTGACACTGATTACTGTAGGAGCTGTCGAGTGAAACGAGGCTGCGATCTTTTGATCTTGAAAAACAACATCAAAAGATCGCAGCCTTCGGCAGCCCCTACGTGGGGTTGTGTACACCCGCAATGGATTGGCTGGCTGTCAGGCCGTCTTCGCGGGCAAGCCTCGCTCCTACAAGTGGGGCGGTGTATGTCTGCGAGAGATTGGTCGGCTGTCAGGCCGCCTTCGCGAGCAAGCCCACAATGGAGCCGCATACACCCGCCCCTCACCACTCAACAGGCCGAGCGTTAGCTCGCCTGCCGCTTTTGATCTTGATCCACCCGCCCCTTCGGGAGGCTGAGTGGAGGTGTTCATCTGGGGATTGGCGCGCAGCGCCGTTCGACGCAGTCGAACCCATCGCATGTAGGTCGTAGCGAAGCAGACCGTAGGGCGATGCCCCCAGATGGATACCGGAGCGAAGGAACGCCGAGCCTCAGCGAGGGGCCGGACGCTTGGGGCGAAGACCTTTGCTTCCTTTGGGGCGTTTGCCAAAGGGAGTCGCCGTAAGGGCGAAACCATAAGCCGCCGTTACCGCAGCAACGGATATGTACTCAATCAACAAGAACCTGGTCGGCTATAAGGCCGCCAAGATCAAAACAAGATCCCAGCCCAAACTGACAGCGCCGTCAGTTACCAGTCACTCTCCTGACGGGCGAACAGGTTTATAAAGGAAGGTATAAACCTGACAAAATTCCGACCACTCTGCCCGGCGCCCCACTCGCATGCGAATTCAGAAAAAAACCGCCCTGTTCGCCGCCCTTCTGATCACCCTGGCAGCGCTGGGCGTGTGGTACGCCGCCAAACCCGCTACTACCAAACTGGCCACCTCCACCGCCATCCCCGTGCGAGTGGTCAGCGTCGCCGAAAAAGACGTGCCCCGCTACATCAGCGGCATCGGCTCGGTGCTGTCGTTGCACAGCGTGGTCGTGCGCCCCCAGATCGACGGCATCCTCACCAAGCTGCTGGTCAAAGAAGGCCAACTGGTGAACAAAGGTGATCTGCTGGCCACCATCGACGACCGTTCGATCCGCGCCAGCCTCGACCAGGCCCGGGCGCAACTGGGCGAAAGTCAGGCGCAACTGCAAGTGGCGCAGGTCAACCTCAAACGTTACAAACTGCTGAGCGTCGACGACGGCGTGTCCAAGCAGACCTATGACCAGCAACAAGCCCTGGTCAACCAACTCAAAGCCACCGCCCAAGGCAATCAGGCATCGATCGACGCCGCTCTGGTGCAGCTTTCTTACACACAGATCCGCTCCCCGGTCACCGGTCGCGTCGGTATTCGCACAGTGGATGAAGGCAACTTCCTGCGCATGACTGACACCCAAGGCTTGTTCACAGTGACCCAGATCGACCCGATCGCCGTGGAATTTTCCCTGCCGCAACACCTGTTGCCGACCCTGCAAGGCCTGATCAACGATCCCCAGCACACGCCGGTCAAGGCTTACATCGGTGCCGACACCGACGGCGAAACCGGCAACCTGCTAGGCGAAGGCCGCCTGACCCTGATCGACAACCAGATCAACGCCAACACCGGGACCATCCGCGCCAAGGCCGAGTTCGCCAACCCCGCACAGAAACTCTGGCCGGGCCTGCTGGTAACGGTAAAGATTCAGACAGCACTGGATAAAAATGCATTGGTGGTGCCACCCACCGTCGTACAACGTGGCCTCGATCAACATTTCGTCTACCGGGTCAACGGCGACAAGGTCGAAGCCGTTCAAGTGCAGATGGTTTATCAAGGCAGCGGCCAGGACCTCATCAAAGGAGTGAAACCAGGCGATGTGCTGGTCAGTGACGGGCAGTCGCGACTCAAACCTGGTTCGACCGTGCAGGTAGTGACCGACCCACCGCAAGTGGTGCAATCGGAGCCGAAACCATGAAGGGCCATGGCTCGATTTCCGCGTGGTGCATCGATCATCCGGTGGCGACGGTCCTGCTGACCTTTGCCTTGGTGCTGCTCGGCGTCATCGCCTTCCCACGACTGTCGATTGCGCCACTGCCGGAGGCAGAATTCCCGACCATCCAGGTGGCCGCGCAACTGCCTGGCGCCAACCCCGAAACCATGGCCTCGTCGGTGGCCACACCGCTTGAAGTGCAATTCAGCGCCATCCCCGGCGTGACCCAAATGACCTCGAGCAGCGCCCTGGGCTCGACCATTCTGACCCTGCAATTCACCCTCGACAAAAGCATCGATACCGCCGCGCAGGAAGTCCAGGCCGCAATCAACACCGCCGCCGGCAAACTGCCCAAAGACATGCCGAACCTGCCGAACTGGAGGAAGGTCAATCCGGCCGACAGCCCGGTGCTGATCCTCAGCATTAACTCGCCGCAAATGCCCGGCACCGAAGTCAGTGACCTGGTGGAAACCCTGCTCGCCCGTCAGATCAGCCAGATCGACGGTGTAGGCAATATCAACATCACCGGTCAGCAACGTCCGGCAATCCGCGTGCAGGCATCAGCAGACAAACTCGCTGCCATTGGCCTGACCCTGGCGGACATTCGCCTGGCGATCCAGCAAACCAGCCTCAACCTGGCCAAGGGGGCGTTGTATGGCGAGTCGAGCATTTCGACCTTGTCCACCAACGACCAATTGTTCCACCCCGAGGAATACGGTCAGTTGATTGTTTCCTACAAGGACGGCGCACCGGTTCATCTCAAGGATGTGGCCAAAGTCGTCAACGGTTCGGAAGATGCCTACATCCAGGCGTGGGCTGACGGTCAGCCTGGGGTGAACCTGGTGATTTTCCGGCAACCAGGAGCCAACATCGTCGCGACCGTCGACCGAATTCAAGCAGCCCTGCCGGCGCTGGAGGCCATGCTGCCGGCCTCGGTGCAAGTCAAGGTGTTGGTTGACCGCACCCAGACCATCCGCGCGTCGTTGCATGAAGTGGAAGTCACTCTGCTAATCGCGATCCTGCTGGTGGTGGCGGTGATGGCGCTGTTCCTGCGGCAGTTGTCGGCGACCCTGATCGTGGCGTCGGTGCTCGGCGTGTCGTTGATCGCCAGTTTTGCCCTGATGTACATCATGGGCTTCAGCCTGAATAACCTGACGCTGGTGGCGATCGTGGTGTCCGTCGGGTTTGTGGTGGACGATGCGATTGTGGTGGTGGAAAACATTCACCGTCACCTGGAGGCCGGCGACGGCATGCGCGAGGCGGCGATCAAGGGCGCCGGCGAGATCGGCTTTACCGTGGTTTCCATCAGTTTCTCGCTGGTGGCGGCGTTCATTCCGCTGCTGTTCATGGGCGGCGTGGTCGGGCGGCTGTTCAAGGAATTCGCCCTGACCGCCACCTCAACCATCATGATTTCTGTGGTGGTGTCCCTGACGCTCGCACCGACGTTGGCCGCGCTATTCATGCGTGCGCCGGAACACAGCCAATCGGGCTTCGGCGAGCGCTTGCTGGCGCTGTATGAGAAAGGCCTGCGCCGCGCCCTCGCCCATCAGAAACTGATGATCGGTGTGTTCGGCCTGTCCCTCGGCCTGGCGGTCGCCGGGTACATTTTCATTCCGAAGGGTTTCTTCCCGGTGCAGGACACCGGTTTCGTCCTTGGCACCACCGAAGCAGCCGCTGATATTTCCTACGGCGACATGGTGAAAAAACACTTGGCAATGGCAGAAATCGTCGCCGCCGACCCCGCTGTCGAGACGTTCTCACACTCGGTCGGCGTTGCGGGCAGCAACCAGACTATCGCCAACGGACGGTTCTGGATTTCACTGAAAAAACGCGGCGACCGTGACGTGTCCGCCAGCCAGTTCATCGACCGGATTCGCCCGCAACTGATGAAAGTCCCGGGCATCGTGCTGTACCTGCGCGCCGGGCAAGACATCAACCTCAGCTCCGGCCCGAGCCGCGCGCAGTACCAATACGTGCTCAAGAGCAACGACGGGCCACTCCTGAGCACCTGGACCCAGCGCCTGACGGAAAAACTGCGCAGCAACCCGGCGTTCCGCGACATTTCCAACGACCTGCAACTGGGCGGCAGCATCACCCACATCAGCATCGACCGCAACGCGGCGGCGCGTTTCGGCCTGACCGCCAGCGATGTAGACGAAGCACTGTACGACGCCTTCGGCCAGCGGCAGATCAACGAATTCCAAACCCAGACCAACCAGTACAACGTGATTCTGGAGCTGGACACCAAGCAGCGCGGCAAGGCCGAAAGCCTCAACTATTTCTACCTGCGCTCGCCGCTGAGCGGGGAAATGGTGCCGCTGTCGGCCCTGGCGAAATTCGATGCGCCGACCATCGGCCCGTTGTCCATCGCTCACGACGGGATGTTCCCTGCGGCCAACCTGTCGTTCAACCTGGCGCCCGGCGTCGCGTTGGGCGATGCGGTGATCATGCTCAATCAGGCCAAGACTGACATCGGCATGCCGGTGGCCATCAGCGGTAATTTCCAGGGCGCGGCCCAAGCGTTCCAGAGTTCGCTGGCCAGCCAGCCGTGGCTGATTCTGGCGGCGCTGGTGGCGGTGTACATCATTCTTGGCGTGCTCTACGAGAGCTTCGTGCATCCGCTGACGATCATCTCGACCCTGCCCTCGGCGGGGCTCGGGGCGGTGATCATGCTGTGGATCTGCGGCCAGGACTTTTCGATCATGGCGCTGATCGGGCTGGTGCTGCTGATCGGCATCGTCAAGAAGAACGGCATTCTGATGATCGACTTTGCGCTGGACGCCCAACGTAACCGTGGCTTGCCTCCCGAAGAGGCGATCTATGAGGCGTGTATGACGCGGTTCCGGCCGATCATCATGACCACCCTCGCCGCCTTGCTTGGTGCCCTGCCGTTGATGCTCGGCTACGGCACCGGCGCCGAACTGCGCCAGCCATTGGGCATCGCAGTGGTGGGCGGTTTGCTGGTGAGCCAGGCGCTGACGCTGTTCACCACGCCGGTCATATACTTAATGCTCGAGCGGCTTTTCCATCGATCTAAACCAGCTCCAGCACCGATGTCGGTGCAGGCGACCACAGACTGAGGCGGGGTCATGCGCGTTCTGATTATCGAAGACGAAGAAAAAACCGCGGACTATCTACACCGAGGTCTGACGGAACAGGGCTACACCGTGGACGTGGCCGGCGATGGCGTCGAAGGCCTGCACCTGGCGCTGGAAAGCGATTACGCAGTGATTGTCCTCGACGTCATGTTGCCGGGCCTCGACGGCTTTGGCGTATTGCGTGCGCTGCGGGCACGCAAACAAACGCCGGTGATCATGCTCACCGCTCGCGAGCGGGTGGAAGACCGCATCAAAGGCCTGCGCGATGGCGCCGACGATTACCTCGGCAAACCGTTTTCCTTCCTCGAATTGGTGGCGCGTCTGCAAGCGCTGACCCGTCGCAGCGGCGGCCACGAACCGGTGCAAGTGAGCATCGCCGACCTGTGGATAGATTTGATCAGCCGCAAGGCCACCCGCGCCGGCACACGCCTGGACCTGACCGCCAAGGAGTTTTCGCTGCTCAGCGTGCTGGCGCGGCGACAAGGGGAAATCCTCTCGAAAACCGCCATCGCCGAGATGGTCTGGGACATTAATTTCGACAGCGACGCCAACGTGGTCGAGGTCGCGATCAAACGCCTGCGGGCCAAGCTCGACGGGCCGTTTGACGAGAAACTGCTGCACACGATTCGTGGCATGGGTTATGTGCTGGAGAGCCGTGGTGTCCAGTAATTCGATCGCACTGCGCCTGAGCGGGATGTTTACGCTGGTGGCGCTGCTGGTGTTTCTGTTGATCGGCGGTGCGCTGTATCAACAGGTCGACAAGGGTCTGGGCCTGCTGCCCGAGGCCGAGCTGGATGCGCGTTATAGCGTGCTCGAATCGGCGCTCAACCGTTACGGCACGCCCGAGCATTGGGTGAAGATCAACGCCAAGCTCAAGCTGCTGAGCGAAGAAGACAAGCGCATCCGCTTTTGGGTGGTCAGCGGCAATCCCGGTTATGAATACGGCCAACCCGACGCGCCAATCCGCGCTTTCGCCCAAGGCCCGTTGGGCATGCGCGACATGGAATTGCCCGACCATCCGTACCCGCTGAAAGTGCTGGTCACTGAGCTGCCGGCCAAGGACCAGCGCCCGCCGCTGCGCTTCATGATCGGCATCGACACCGAGACCTTTTACGAGACGCAGCACCACTTGCTGATCGCCCTGATCAGCCTGGCGATCGTGGGTGTATTGCTGGCCTCGCTGCTCGGTTACTGGGTAGCGCGGATCGGCCTCAAGCCGCTGATCAAGTTGTCGCAGGAAGCCCAGCGCCTGGCGCCGCCGAGGCTGTCCGGCCGTTTGCAACTGTCGCCATTGCCACCGGAACTGAACCAGTTCGTCAGCTCGTTCAACGCCACACTGGAACGGGTCGAACAGGCTTATTCACGACTGGAGTCGTTCAACGCCGACGTCGCCCATGAACTGCGTTCACCACTGACCAACCTGATCGGCCAGACCCAGGTTGCGCTAACCCGCGGGCGTTCGGCCGAACATTATTTTGAAGTGCTGCAATCGAACCTCGAAGAGCTCGAACGGCTGCGCTCGATCATCAACGACATGCTGTTCCTCGCCAGCGCCGACCAGGGCAGCAAGGCTACTAAACTGACGTCCACCTCACTGGCCGATGAAGTGGCGACGACGCTGGAGTATCTGGACTTCATTCTTGAGGATGCGCAGGTTCAGGTCGAGGTCAGTGGCGATGCGCAGGTACGAATCGAGGTCGCCCATCTGCGCCGGGCGTTGATCAACTTGCTGAGCAACGCGGTGCAGCACACCGAGCCCGGGCAAGTAATTGAGGTACGGATCGAAGTCGAAGAGCATCAGGTCAGCATCGGCGTCGCCAACCCTGGGTCGCCGATTGCCAATGAGCACTTGCCGCGATTGTTCGAGCGCTTCTACCGGGTCGACGCGTCGCGCAGCAACAGTGGCAACAACCATGGCCTGGGGCTGGCAATCGTCAAGGCGATTGCGCTGATGCATGGTGGCGATGTGTTTGTGCGCAGTGATCATGGGATGAATACTTTCGGGATTCATCTCCCGGTCTGATCACACAGCCCCCTCACCACAGAAAGCCACACCACCAACACAGGGTAATTATCGACTGCCCGCTGAATGTCTTCTAAGCTTCAATTAGCAAAAGGCCAGCATGTTTTGCTGGCCTTTTTTTTACCCGGCATTTATACAGGCGCTCTGAACGCGACCGGTTTCTGGGACTCTGCCCGATTCTTGTAAAAAACTTTCATAACGCCTTATTTGCAGAAGTCAGAACCATGAGTGTGAGCAGTGCGAAATCCCGCCAACCGATCCGTGCAACCCGGTCGGAGCGGTTCCTGGTTTTCGGCAGTTTATTGTTGGTGATTGCGATACTGAGCATCGTGGCGTTCCTGCTGATCCGCGAACGCGCCCATGCCGAATTGTCCGCCGCTCGCGCCGCCAACAATATCGTGCAGTTGATCGATGCCGACGTGCTGCGCAATGTCGAACTCTATGATGTGTCGCTGCTGGGTTTGATCGCTGCCTCCCAGCGAGAAGACCTCAAGAGCGTTTCTCCAGCTATTCGCCATCTGGCCTATTTCGACCGCGCCACTGCCGCGCCGTACAAGGGCAATATTTTGTTGCTCGACAACAAGGGCGACGTAATCGCCGACTCGGCCTCGGTTGAGCCCAGACAGGGCAACTATGCCGATCGCGAATACTTCCAGTCTCACGTGGATAACCCGGACCCGGGCATGTTCATCAGTCCCCCCTTCAGAGCCAGGTCGCCCGAACAGGATTGGCGTATCAGTTTCAGCCGCCGGGTGAACGGCCCCCAAGGTGAATTCCTGGGCGTGGCCGAAGCCGCCATGCGGTTGAGTTACTTCGATCAGTTGTTCAACAGTTTGAGCATCGGCCGCGACAGCACGGTCAATCTGATCAGCAAGGACGGGACTCTTCTGGCTCAGCAGCCACGTCTGGCCGAAGAGTTGATCGGCAAAAACTTCAGTCACCGTCCCAATTTCCAACGCATCGTCAAAGAAGGCAACGGCAGCTTCACCAGCATGTCCGATCGATACCGTGACAAGCGCTTGTACACCTTCTCCAAGGTCGGGAACTTGCCATTGATTGTCATCGTGGCGCTATCAAGTGATGAAGTCTTTGCGGCCTGGAAGCGCACCGCGGTGGTGGTCAGTTTGGCGACCATTGCCCTGTGCGTGAGCCTGCTATGGCTGACCTGGTTGCTCTGCCGGGAACTGCGTCGGCGCCAGAGTGCCGAGCTGGAGCTGGCACAACTGGCCGCTACCGACCCCTTGACCGGTCTGGCCAACCGCCGAAGCCTGGATCAGGCCCTGCGCCATGAATGGTTTCGCGCCCAACGTTCCGGCCTGCCATTGTCGGTGCTGATGATCGATGTCGATCACTTCAAGGCGTTCAACGACCGACATGGCCATCAGGGCGGCGACGATGCCTTGCGCTGGGTGGCCAAGGTGATCGGCACCCAGGTTCGACGGCCGGCGGATCTGGTTGCCCGTTACGGAGGCGAGGAGTTTTCGGTGATTCTGGCTGAAACCGACAGCGCCGGCGCCCAACAGATTGCCGACAACGTCCGCGCAGCGGTGGAGCAGTTGCCGTTAGCGGAGGGTGGTATGTCGCCGGTTACTGTCAGTATCGGTATCAGTACCTGGACGACGGCGTCCGATATCAGCCTGGAGCAATTGCTGTTTGCGGCAGACAAGGCGCTGTATCAGGCCAAGGAAAGCGGGCGGAATCGGGTGGTTGCAGCAGACTGAGATCTACGGTGTGGCGGCCGGCCTCTTCGCGGGCAAGCCTCGCTCCTACAGGACAGCGGCGCATTTAACTTCCACACTCTGTAGGAGCGAGGCTTGCCCGCGAAGAGGCCATGACAGACACCACAAAACACCACGTTCCCGCACCCATAAAAAAAGGCCACCCGAAGGTAGCCTTTAAAAAACTAGAGAGGTTTTTTGCTTACACGGCCGCAACAGGACGCATGTAAGAGATCGGTGCAGTGCTGGCGTCTTCGAAAGTCACGACTTCCCAAGCATCTGTCTGCTCAATCAACTTGCGCAGCAGCTGGTTGTTCAATGCATGTCCGGACTTGAAGCCCTTGAACTCACCAATCAGGCTATTGCCCAGCAGGTAGAGGTCACCAATTGCATCGAGGATCTTGTGCTTCACGAATTCGTCTTCATAGCGAAGGCCGTCTTCGTTCAGTACACCATCCGCGTCGACCACAATAGCGTTTTCAACGCTGCCGCCGAGTGCGAGGTTGTGCTTGCGCAGGTACTCGATATCACTCATGAAACCAAAGGTACGGGCGCGGCTGACTTCTTTTACGAACGAAGTGCTGGAAAAATCCACGCTTGCACTTTGTGTGCGGTCACGGAAAACCGGGTGATCGAAATCGATCTCGAAGCTCACTTTGAAACCTTCGAAAGGGACGAAAGTGGCGCGCTTGTCGCCGTCTTCCACTGTCACTTCCCGCAGGATCCGGATGAACTTCTTGGCGGCGTCCTGTTCTTCCAGGCCGGCCGATTGAATCAGGAATACGAAGGGTCCAGCGCTACCATCCATGATCGGGACTTCGGACGCGGAGAGCTCGACGTAGGCGTTATCGATGCCCAGGCCAGCCATGGCCGAGAGCAGGTGCTCCACCGTGTCCACTTTGACGTCACCGCTAACAAGCGTGGTCGACATAGTGGTTTCGCCAACGTTTTCCGCGCGGGCAGGAATCTGCACCACAGGGTCGAGGTCAGCACGACAAAACACAATGCCGGTGTCGACGGGCGCTGGCTTGAGGGTCAGGTAGACCTTCTCCCCGGAGTGCAGGCCGACACCTGTGGCACGGATAATATTCTTCAGGGTGCGTTGTTTTATCATGGCATGGGCCGCTTCAGCGCAAATTGCGAACTGGTATCAACAAAGGCTGGCGATGATAGCAGACCAGACCTTTGCTGAACACCAATCACCCTAATACCCCTGATACATTTCATCAATCGGCCTGACGACGCAGGAAAGCCGGGATGTCCAGGTAGTCCAGGTCATCTTGCGGGTTCATCTTCGCGGCAGTCGCAGCACCGGCCTGAGCCTGGTTGCGCATGACGGTCGGACGATCCAGGTCACGGTAGTTCACCGCAGGCTGTTCTTGACGAACAGGGGCTTGTTGTTGTGGCTGGGAAGCCATCGAGGTGTGAACGGTATTGTCGATGACCTTCACAGGCTTCTCGATTTTAGCGCCTAAACCGGTGGCAACAACAGTCACGTGCAGCTCGTCGCGCATGTCCGGATCGATAACGGTACCGACCTTGACCATTGCGTGCTCGGAAGCGAAGGCTTCGATGATGCTACCCACGTCGGAGTACTCACCCAGGGACAGGTCAGGACCGGCGGTGATGTTCACCAGGATGCCGCGTGCGCCTTGCAGGTTCACGTCTTCGAGCAACGGGTTGCGAATGGCCGCTTCGGTGGCCTCACGTGCACGGTTCGGACCGCTGGCGCAGCCAGTGCCCATCATCGCCATGCCCATTTCGCTCATCACGGTACGAACGTCGGCAAAGTCAACGTTGATCATGCCCGGACGCTTGATGATGTCGGAGATACCGCGAACGGCACCGGCCAGTACATCGTCGGCCTTGGCGAAAGCCGACAGCAGGCTTGCGTCTTTACCGAGGATGGTCAGCAGCTTCTCGTTGGGAATGGTGATCAACGAGTCGACGCTTTCAGACAGCAGACGAATACCTTCGTCGGCGATCTGCATACGCTTGCGACCTTCGAACGGGAACGGACGAGTCACCACCGCAACGGTGAGGATCCCCATTTCCTTGGCCACTTCGGCAATGATCGGCGCAGCACCGGTACCGGTACCACCGCCCATGCCGGTGGTGATGAACACCATATTGGTGCCCTGCAGGACTTCGGCAATGCGCTCACGGTCTTCGAGAGCGGCCTGACGACCTACTTCAGGGTTGGCGCCGGCGCCCAGGCCTTTGGTCACGCCGGTGCCCAGTTGCAGAATGGTCCGCGCACCAATGCTTTTCAGCGCTTGGGCATCAGTGTTGGCGCAGATGAATTCAACGCCTTCAATGTTGCTCTTGACCATGTGATTGACAGCGTTGCCGCCGCCACCGCCAACACCGATAACTTTAATTACCGGGCTTGCGGGGATGTTGTCTACGAGTTCGAACATTTTCCCTCTCCTTACATTCTCTAGTTTTTTCGCCTACTGCTGTTTGAAGCGGTGTTGCGGTAAAGCTTTAGAAATTGCCTTGTACCCAGCTCTTGAAGCGATCGAGCAAGGCGACTTTCGGTTCGTCATTGCTGTAGCTGTCGCGGCTGCCGATGCCCGAGAATGAAATCCCGTCGGACTGCTTCTGCAGGCCGTACATCAACAGGCCAACGCCGGTGGAATAAATCGGGTTGCGGACCACGTCGTCCAGGCCCTTGACGCCATGCGGCACGCCCAGGCGAACCGGCATGTGGAAGATCTCTTCGGCCAGTTCCACCGCGCCTTCCATCTTCGACGTACCGCCGGTCAGCACGATGCCGGCCGGGATCAGGTCTTCGTAGCCACTGCGACGCAGTTCGGCCTGGATCAGGGTGAACAGCTCGTCGTAGCGCGGCTCGACCACTTCGGCCAGGGCCTGACGGGACAGCTCGCGCGGTGGACGGTCGCCGACGCTCGGCACCTTGATGGTTTCGCCGGCACCGGCCAGTTTGGCCAGGGCGCAGGCGTAGCGAATCTTGATTTCTTCGGCGTACTGGGTCGGGGTGCGCAGCGCCATGGCGATGTCGTTGGTCACCTGGTCGCCCGCAATCGGGATCACCGCGGTGTGACGGATCGCGCCTTCGGTGAAGATCGCGATGTCAGTGGTGCCGCCGCCGATGTCCACCAGGCACACGCCCAGCTCTTTCTCGTCGTCGGTCAGGACCGAGTAGGCCGAGGCCAACTGCTCGAGAATGATGTCGTCGATTTCCAGACCGCAGCGGCGCACGCATTTTTCAATGTTCTGTGCGGCGTTGACGGCGCAGGTGACCACGTGAACCTTGGCTTCCAGACGCACGCCGGACATGCCCAGCGGCTCGCGAACGCCTTCCTGGTTATCGATCACGTAATCCTGCGGCAGGGTGTGCAGCACGCGCTGGTCAGCCGGGATCGCCACCGCCTGGGCAGCGTCGAGAACGCGCTCAAGGTCGGCGGAGCTGACTTCGCGATCACGAATCGCCACGATGCCGTGGGAGTTCAGGCTGCGGATGTGATTGCCGGCCACGCCGACAAACGCCGAGTGGATCCGGCAACCGGCCATCAGCTGCGCTTCTTCAATAGCGCGCTGGATCGACTGGACGGTGGACTCAATGTTCACCACTACGCCTTTTTTCAGGCCGCGGGACGGATGAGTACCGATCCCGACGATTTCGAGCGTGCCGTCGTCCGAGACCTCGCCGACCAGCGCCACCACCTTGGAGGTGCCGATATCGAGACCGACGATCATTTTGCCGCTTTGCACGTTTGCCATGGGTCCTGCCTCTTCTTAATTCTTCGCGACAGCGGGTTGGGCTGTCGTGGGCGCTACAGGTTCCCGCCAGCCAACAGCGAGGCCGTTGGCGTAGCGCAGATCGATGCGCGCAATGTTCGTAATCTGCTCTTTGAGCGTCTTGTCATAGATGGCAATGAAGCGGCGCATCTTTTCCACCAGCTTGCCGCGTCCCAGCAGCAGTTCGATTCCCGGGCCCGCGCTGCCGGCGCCGGTGGTCAGGAACCAACTGCCTCGTTCACGCAACTCCAGGCGTGCAATCGAGAAGCCTAATGGCCTGAGCATCTGGCTCAGCACCTGGTATTGCTGCATCACTTGCTGCTGGGCCCGCTGCGGGCCGAACAGCTGTGGCAGGTGTTCGTAGTTCGCCAGCTCGCGTGGAGTGAACGCCTGCCCCTGGTTGTTCAGCAGCGACTCATCACCCCAGCGGGCCACCGGCAGTTGTTCTTCCAGGCGAATCACCACCTGATCCGGCCACACCCGACGCACTTCGGCGTGGGCAATCCATGGCATCTGTTCAAGCTCGGTACGCATGCTCTCCAGGTCGATGGTGAAGAAGCTCGACGCCACGTAGGGGGCGATCCGCTGCTGCACCGCTTGCTGGCTGATGTAACTCAAGTCGCCCTGTACCGCGATCTTGGTGATCGGCCGGTCGGCGTACGGCAGCAAACGCTGTGCGCCTTCATAAGTGCCGAACCCCAATGCAACCAGCAGCACGGGCCAGAACAGGCTTTTCAGAAAACCGAAGTTGGCTTTCGGCAGGCGCGCGGACATCGGCTCTTTGGCCACCATTCGGCTGGCACCCCGCGGCACCGGCTTGCGGCCGGGTGCGGAAGGCTGATGTCGTAGCTGAGCGCCTTGCATGGTCTTAACCTCTTGTCGGCTCTTGGTTACCGGCAGCGTTGCCGGTAACGCTGGCGGCCAGAATCGCCAGAACCAGTTGCTGGAAATCCAGGCCAGCGGCACGGGCCGCCATCGGAACCAGACTGTGATCGGTCATGCCCGGTGCGGTATTGACTTCCAGGAACCAGAACTGCCCGTCGGCGTCCTGCATCACGTCTGCCCTGCCCCAACCGGCGATACCCAGCGCCTCACAGGCTTTGGCCGTGAGGTCCATGAGTTCTTTTTCTTTATTGCTGTCCAGGCCACACGGGATCCGGTACTGAGTATCGGAGGCCACGTACTTGGCGTCGTAGTCATAGAAAGTGTGCGGAGTGCCCAAGGCAATCGGTGGCAACACCTGGTCACGCAGGGTGGCGATGGTGAACTCCGGACCTTGAATCCATTGCTCGACCAACACTTGAGAATCGTAGGTACTGGCCGCTTTCCACGCGTCGATCAATTCAGACGCGGAAGTCACTTTGGCCATACCGATACTGGAACCTTCATGGGCCGGTTTGACGATCAAAGGGAAGCCCAGTTCCGTGGCCGCCGAAATACAATCGGCCTCGCAGCTCAGTACCGCATGGCGTGGCGTCGGAATACCGAGGCTGTGCCAGACCTGCTTGGTGCGCAGTTTGTCCATGGCCAGTGCCGAGGCCAGAATGCCGCTGCCGGTGTACGGAATGCCCAGGCATTCGAGCAGCCCCTGCATGCTGCCGTCTTCACCGCCACGACCGTGGAGGATGATGAAGGCGCGGTCGATTTTTTCGTTCAGCAGACGCTGCAGCAGGTCATCGCCCACATCAAGACCGAAGGCGTCCACACCGGCGCTTTGCAATGCATCGAGCACCGCGTTACCCGACTTCAGGGAGACTTCACGCTCGGCACTCTTGCCGCCGAACAGCACGGCGACACGGCCGAAGTCTTTCGGCAAGAGAGTGGAGACGAGGTTGGCGTAAGCAGCAGTCATTTCAACTTCCCCACGCTTGGCGCGGCAACCGCGCCAGCGAACAACGGACTGTTCAATAGTTTCGGTGCGAGACCGCCGATATCACCGGCGCCTTGGCACAACAGAATGTCGCCGGCACGCAGCAGCGGCTTGACGATCGGGGCGAGGTCGATGCCACGCTCGATGTAGATCGGGTCGAGCTGACCGCGCTGGCGAATGCTGTTGCACAGCTTGCGGCTGTCGGCGCCCGGAATCGGCTCTTCGCCGGCCGGGTAGACTTCCATCAACAGCAGCACATTGGCGTCGGCCAGTACATTGACGAAATCGTCGTACAGATCGCGGGTGCGGCTGTAACGGTGTGGCTGGTAAACCATCACCAGACGGCGCTCCGGCCAGCCACCGCGCACGGCTTTGATCACGGCCGCGACTTCGGTCGGGTGGTGACCGTAGTCATCCACCAGCATCACGTTGCCGCCATCAACCGGCAGCTCGCCGTACACCTGGAAACGACGACCGACACCCTGGAACCCGGACAGGCCCTGGACGATGGCTTCATCGCTGACGCCTTCGTCGGTGGCGATGCAAATGGTCGCCAGCGCGTTCAGCACGTTGTGATTACCCGGCATGTTTACCGAGACATCCAGCGGTTCGCGATCAGGGCGCAACACGGTAAAGAAGGTTTGCATGCCCTGCTGACGCACATTGATGGCACGCACGTCGGCATCGTCGCCAAAGCCATAAGTGACCGTCGGACGTTTCACCTGCGGGAGGATTTCACGCACCACCGGATCATCCAGGCACACCACTGCCAAGCCGTAGAACGGCAGGTTGTGCAGGAACTCGACGAAGGTTTTCTTCAGTTTGTTGAAGTCGCCGTCGTAGGTCGCCATGTGGTCGGCGTCGATGTTGGTGACCACGGCCACCAGCGGCTGCAAGTGCAGGAAGCTGGCATCGCTTTCATCGGCTTCGGCGATCAGGTAGCGGCTGGTGCCGAGCTGGGCATTGGTGCCCGCGGCGTTCAGGCGACCACCGATCACGAACGTCGGGTCCAGGCCACCGGCGGCGAACACCGAAGCGATCAGGCTGGTGGTGGTGGTTTTGCCGTGGGTACCGGCGACGGCGATGCCGTGGCGGTAACGCATCAGTTCGGCCAGCATCTCGGCACGCGGCACCACCGGAATCCGGCGTTCCAGGGCAGTGGCCACTTCCGGGTTGGAAGTGTTCACCGCGCTGGAGGTGACCAGCACATCGGCGTTCGCGGCGTTCTCGGCACGGTGGCCGATATAGATATGGGCACCGAAGGACTCCAGGCGCTCGGTCACCGGCGATGCTTTCAGGTCGGAACCGGACACTTCATAGCCCAGGTTCAGCAACACTTCGGCAATGCCGCACATACCCACGCCGCCGATACCGACGAAGTGGATGCGACGGATGCGGCGCATTTCCGGGTGCGGCATGGCTTTCTTGTTCTCAACCATGGGCCACCTCCAGGCAGGTATCGACCACGTTACGAGTGGCATCGGGTTTGGCCAGGCGGCGTGCCGCGGTGGCCATGTCATTGAGTCGTTGCGGTTGCATCAAGACCTCTGTCAGGCGAGCGGCAAGATCCGCTGCGCCAGTCGTTCTTTGCGGCATCAGGAAGGCAGCGCCTTCACGGGCCAAATAATCGGCGTTGCGGGTCTGGTGATCGTCGATCGCGTGGGGCAAAGGCACCAGCATCGAGGGCAGACCGGCAGCCGCCAGTTCACTGATGGTCAATGCGCCTGCGCGGCACACCACCAGGTCGGCCCAGCCATAGGCTTGAGCCATGTCTTTGATGAAAGGCTGCACTTGCGCCTCGACGCCAGCCGCGCGATAGCGCTCTGCGGTCACTTCATCGTGGTTTTTGCCAGCCTGATGAAACACGTCCGGGCGCAGGTCGGGAGCGACTTGTGACAGGGCTTCAGGCAGCAACTTGTTCAACGGCTCTGCGCCCAGGCTTCCGCCCAGGATCAGCAAACGCGCCTTGCGACCGGCCAGGGCAGGTCGCGGTGTTTCGAGGAACAGCTCGGTGCGCACCGGGTTACCGGTGGTGCGACGGCTGTTCGACAGGGTAAAGGTGTCGGGGAACGCTTCACAGACTCGGGCGGCCAACGGCACCAGCAACCGATTGGCGGTACCGGCCACGGCGTTCTGTTCGTGAACGATCACCGGTACGCCAGCCAGTTTGGCTGCAACGCCGCCGGGCCCGGTCACATAACCCCCGAAGCCGACCACACACACCGGCCGCAGCTGACGAATGATCGCCCGCGCCTGCCAGATCGACTTGAGCAACATGAACGGTGCCTTGAGCAGGGACAATTTGCCCTTGCCGCGCAAACCGCTGGCGTTGATCCGATGCAATTGAAGACCGGCCGCCGGCACCAGATCGTTTTCGATCCCGCGCGGCGTGCCCAACCAGTGCACGGTATAACCGCGGGCCTGGAACTCGCGAGCGCAGGCCAGTGCCGGGAACACGTGCCCCCCGGTGCCGCCGGCCATGATCAATACGTTAGCGCCCATGGTTCGGCTCCTCGGCGAAGTCGCTCTCATGGAATTCCATCTCTTCACTGCCCAAGTGGGTTCGACTCTCCCACTCGATGCGCAGCAACAAGCCAAGACAGGCACAGCAGATCACCAACGAACTGCCGCCATAACTGAGGAATGGCAGGGTCAGCCCCTTGGTTGGCAGCAGGCCGACGTTCACTCCGATGTTGATCAGGAACTGACCAATCCACAGGAACGACAGGCCGTACGCGATGTAGGCGGCGAAAAATTGCTTGGCCTTCTCGGCCCAATAACCGATGTACATGCCACGAATACAGACAAAGACGAACAGCGCTACCGTGCACAAAGAACCCACGGCACCCAGCTCTTCGGCCAGGACCGAGAACACGAAGTCGGTGTGGGCTTCCGGCAGGTAGAACTGTTTCTGCACACTGTTGCCCAGGCCAACGCCCAGCCATTCGCCGCGACCGAAAGCGATCAACGCTTGAGACAACTGGTAGCCAGCACCGAACTGGTCGGCCCACGGGTCCGCAAAGTTGGTCAGACGCGCCATTCGATACGGCTGCATTTGAATCAACAACACCACCGCACCGACAGCCAGGACCACCATCAAGGAAAAACGGAACAGCCCGACCCCGCCCAGGAACAGCATCGCTGCAGCCGCCCCCATCATCACGACGGTGGCACCGAAGTCCGGTTCCATCAGCAACAGACCCGCCATCGGCAACAGAACGATGAACGGCTTGAAGAAGCCCATCCAGCTTTCACGCACTTCTTTCTGGCGACGCACCAGATAACCGGCAAGGTAGATCACCACGAATACCTTGGCGATCTCGGAAGGCTGGACGTTGAAGAAACTGAAGCCGATCCAGCGCATCGAACCGTTCACTTCACGCCCGATCCCGGGGATGATCACCATCACCAGTAAACCAAACGCACCAATCAGCATCAGCCAGCCCAGGCGCTGCCAGGTCGCGATCGGAATCATCAGGGTGACGATGCAGGCACCAAGGCCCAGCACCACGTAGATAAGGTGGCGAATCATGTAATAAAAGGCACTGCCCGACTGCACTGCCGCCACTTCGGTCGAGGCCGATGCAATCATGACCAGACCCAGGCCGAGCAGCGCCAGGCAGCCGGCGAGCATCGGGAAATCGAGGTCGATGCCGCGCCCGGTGATGATCGGCGACGGGTACGGCTTGATGATATTCAGGAGGCTCATGCCAAGTCCTCCACGGCGCGGACAAACTGGTGACCGCGATCTTCGTAGTTCTTGAACATGTCGAAACTGGCGCAGGCCGGCGACAGCAGCACCGCGTCGCCCTTTTCGGCGATGGTGCGGCATTGCTCGACCGCTTCGATCAGCGAGCCGACGCGAATCAGTGGCACGGCATCGCCGATGGCCTCGCCGATCTTGTCGGAATCACGGCCCATCAAAATGACGGCGCGGCAGTTGGCCGCCACCGGATCACGCAAATCCTTGAATTCTGCGCCCTTGCCATCGCCACCGGCGATCAGCACGAGTTTGCCGTCGATGTCCGCACCCAGGCCTTCGATGGCGGCCAAGGCGGCGCCGACGTTGGTGGCTTTGGAATCGTTGTAATAGCTCACGCCATTCAGCTCGCGTACCCATTGGCAGCGATGCTCGAGCCCGGCGAAATTGCGCAGGGCCGAAAGCATGGCGTCGAACGGCAGCCCCACGGCGTGGCCCAGCGCCAAGGCCGCGAGGGCGTTGGACTGGTTATGCGCGCCACGAACTTTCAACTCGCGCACCGGCATCAGGTTCTGGAATTCGAAGGCCAGGTATTTCTCGCCGTCCTCTTCCCGGATCCCGAAGGCCTTGAAGTCGGGCTTGTTCAGGCCGAAGGTCCAGCAGGGTTGGCCTTCACCCATCAGCGGACGGCTGAGGGCGTCCTGACGGTTGACCACAAACTGCCGGGCGCCCCGGAAGATCCGGTGCTTGGCCAGGTGATAGGCCGGCAGACCGCTGTAGCGGTCCATGTGGTCTTCGCTGATGTTGAGCACGGTCGCCACTTCGGCGTTGAGTTGATCGGTGGTTTCGAGCTGGAAGCTCGACAACTCCATCACGTACAACTCGATGTCGTCGCTGAGCAAATCCAGCGCCGGTGTGCCGAGATTGCCGCCGACGGCAACACGCTTGCCAGCCGCAGCCGCCATTTCGCCGACCAGGGTGGTGACGGTGCTTTTGGCGTTAGAACCGCTGATGGCGACAATCGGCGCCTTCGCGTTACGCGCGAACAACTCGATGTCGCCGGACAACTTCACGCCACGGGCGGCGGCAGCCTGCAGGGCCGGGGTCGCCAGCGCCAGACCGGGGCTCACGTAGAGCTCGTCGGCACGGCACAGGAATTCGACGTCCAGCTCGCCACAACGCACTTCCACGTGCGGATAGTCACGCTTGAGCGTGGCCAGTTCCGGTGGATTTTCCCGCGTATCGGCGACAGCAAACGACACGCCCCGGTTCGCCAGGAAGCGAACCAGGGACATGCCGCTCTTGCCGAGGCCGACAACGATGCGGAAGTGGTCAGAAGCGATCAGAGACACTCGTTCTACCTCAGCTTCAGGGTGGCAAGGCCGACCAGTACCAGAATCACGGTGATGATCCAGAAACGGACGATCACACGCGGCTCGGGCCAGCCCTTGAGTTCAAAGTGGTGGTGTATCGGTGCCATGCGGAACACACGGCGACCGGTCAGCTTAAAGGAGGCAACCTGAATGACGACTGACAGGGTCTCCATCACGAACACGCCGCCCATGATGAACAGGACGATTTCCTGCCGGACGATCACCGCGATGGTGCCCAGGGCTGCGCCCAGCGCCAGTGCGCCGACGTCCCCCATGAACACTTGGGCCGGATAGGTGTTGAACCAGAGGAAACCCAGGCCCGCGCCGATCAACGCGCCGCAGAACACGATCAACTCACCCGCGCCCGGTACGTAAGGAATCAGCAGGTATTCAGCGAATTTCACGTTACCCGACAGGTAGCAGAAGATCCCCAAACCGCCGCCGACCATCACGGTAGGCATGATCGCCAGACCGTCGAGGCCATCGGTCAGGTTGACCGCGTTGCTCGAGCCGACAATCACGAAATAGGTCAGGACGATGAAACCCGCGCCCAGCGGAATGCTGTAGTCCTTGAGCATCGGCAGGATCAGGGTGGTTTCTACCGGCGTTGCCGCGGTCATATAAAGGAAGATCGCCGCGCCCAGGCCGAACACCGACTGCCAGAAATACTTCCAGCGGCTCGGAAGGCCGCGGGAGTTTTTCTCGATGACTTTGCGATAGTCGTCTACCCAGCCGATGGCACCGAACAGCAGGGTGACCAACAACACCACCCAAACGTAACGGTTGGCCAGGTCAGCCCAGAGCAAGGTGCTGACACCGATGGACGAAAGAATCAGCGCGCCGCCCATGGTCGGGGTACCCGACTTGGACAGGTGCGATTGCGGGCCGTCGTTGCGAACGGATTGACCGATCTGACGGTTCTGCAAAGTGCGGATCATCCACGGGCCATAGCACAGCGACAAGACCAGCGCGGTCAGCACACCGAGGATCCCGCGCAGGGTCAGGTACTGAAAGACCGCGAAGCCTTTGTAGAACTGTTGCAGATACTCCGCTAGCAGCAGCAGCATTAATGTTTCTCCAGACGGGTCCCGCACAAAGCGGCGACGATGTTTTCCATCGCGGCGCTGCGCGAGCCCTTGATCAAAATGGTGGTGTTTGTGTCCTGCTCGGCGTCCAGGGCCTTGATCAGTTCAGCCTGTGTGCTGAAGTGAAAAGCCTGCTCGCCGAAAGCGTTCACGGCGTGGGTCATCATTGGCCCGACCGCGTAAAGCGCGGAAACCTTGCCGCGGGCATACTCGCCCACATCGCGGTGCCCCTGCTCCGCCCAATCGCCCAACTCGCCGATATCTCCGAGCACCAGAACGGTGCGGCCGGAAAAGCCGGCGAGTATATCAACGGCGGCGCACATGGAGGTGGGGTTCGCGTTGTACGTGTCATCGATCACGCGCATACCGTTAGTTGCCAGTTGCGCGACGGCACGCCCCTTGACCGGTTGCACTGCATTGAGCCCCGAAGCGATATGCGACAAGGACACGCCCAGGGCGTGAGCGGCGGCGGCGGCGGCGACTGCGTTGGTAACGTTGTGACCACCGAGCAGGTTCAATTGAATCCGGGCAATACCTTGCGGTGTGTGCAGTTCGAACGCAGGACAGCCGCGTGCGTCGGAAACGATGAAGCTGGCATGGAAATCTGCGGTGGCATCCAGCTGAGAGAAACTCAGCACCCGTCGGGCAGCGGCACGAGCCTTCCAGATCGGAAACGCCTTGTCATCGAGATTCAGAACGGCGATGCCCGAGGCATCCAGCCCTTCAATGATTTCGCCCTTGGCCTCGACGATTTTTTCCGGGCCGCCGAACTCACCGACGTGGGCAGTGCCGGCATTGTTCAGCACGGCGACATGCGGTTTGGTCATGGCAACGGTGTAGGCAATCTCGCCAAGACGCGAAGCCCCCAGCTCGATGACCGCCGCCGTATGTTCCGGCGCCAGCTCGAGCAGGGTCAGCGGAACACCGAGGTCGTTATTCAGGTTGCCACGGGTCGCCAGCACCGGACCGCGCGTGCGCAGGATGCTTGCAAGCATTTCCTTGACCGTGGTCTTGCCGCTGGAACCGGTAATGGCCGCGACTGGATGAGTGAACGCAGCGCGGTTCATCGCCCCCAGTTGGCCGAGCGCCTGGCGGGTGTCCTTGACCAACAGTTGCGGCAGCGCGCTGTGGGCGACTTCGCGCTCGACCAGGGCACCCACGGCGCCTTTGGCGGCGACGTCATTGAGGTAGTCATGGCCATCGAAACGCGGGCCGGCCAAGGCAATAAACAATTGGCCGGGCTTGATCGCGCGGCTGTCGATGCTGACGCCGTCGAAGCTGGCGTCGCTGGCAATCAGACGGGCATTCAGTGCGCCGGTCAGTTCGCTCAGTCTCAAGGCTTTAAGCATGGGCCACCTCCCACGCGGTCAGGGCGTGATCGGCCTCGACCAGATCGGAGAAAGCGTGGCGCTCGCCGTTGATTTCCTGATAGTCCTCGTGACCTTTACCGGCCAGGACAATCACGTCATCGGCCGATGCGCTGGCGATCAATTGGGCAATCGCCTGGCCACGGCCGGCGACGAAGGTGACTTTATCCACAGCGGTGAAACCGGCGCGGATGTCATCGAAAATCATCGTAGGGTCTTCGGTGCGCGGATTGTCATCGGTGACCAGTACGCCATCGGCCAGACGCTCGACCACTTCCGCCATCAGCGGACGCTTGCCGCGATCGCGATCACCACCGCAACCAAACAGGCAGAGCAACCGGCCTTTGGCGTGAGGACGCAGGGCCATCAAAACTTTTTCCAGTGCATCCGGTGTATGGGCGTAATCGACCACCACCAACGGCTGAGTACCGCCGCCCAGGCGCTGCATGCGACCAGCCGGGCCTTCGAGTTTCGGCAGTACTTTGAGGATTTCGTCCAGTGCGTAATCCAGCCCGAGCAAGGCGCCGATCGCGGCCAAGACGTTGCTCAGGTTGAAACGGCCGAGCAAGGTGCTGCGCAAGTGGTGCTCGCCTTGCGGCGTGACCAGCGTGGCGCGCACGCCTTCGTCGTCGAACTGCGCCTGGCGGCAATACAGGTAGGCGCTGGAATCTTCCAGGCTGTAAGTGATCAGGCGCGACTCGCCTTCATCGGCAGCCAGATGCCGGCCGAAATCGTCGTCCAGGTTGACCACCCGGCACTTCAGATCATTCCAGGCAAACAACTTGGCCTTGGTTTCGCCATAGGCCTGCATGGTGCCGTGGTAATCCAGATGATCGCGCGACAGGTTGGTCATCACCGCCACATCGAACGCCAACGCAGTCACGCGGCCCTGATCCAGGCCGTGGGAAGAGACTTCCATGGCCACGGCTTTGGCGCCGGCCTTTTTCAGGTCGGCGAGGGTCGCTTGCACCGCAATCGGGTTCGGTGTGGTGTGCAGGCCGCTTTCCAGCGCGCCGTAGAAACCGGAGCCCAGGGTGCCGACGATGCCGCAGTGCTGACCGAGTAGGTCGAGCGCCTGGGCGACCAATTGGGTCACGCTGGTTTTACCGTTGGTGCCGGTCACGCCGATCAGGTTCAAATGACGGCTCGGGTCGCCATAAAAGCGCCCGGCGATGTCCGACAGCTGCGCCGCCAGGCCTTTGACCGGAATCAACGGCACGTCGGTGATCGGCAGCACAGTCGCGCCTTCGACTTCATAAGCCACGGCAGCAGCGCCGCGTTGCAAGGCGTCGGCGATGTGCGCACGCCCGTCGAACTTGCCACCAGGAACCGCGAGAAACAGATCGCCTGCTCGTACGTTGCGGCTGTCCAGCGCCAATTCGCGGATCAACAGATCGCGGCCGGCGTGGGCGAAAATCTTGTTCAGGCTCAGCGACATCAGCCGCGCCCTCCATTAGCTTTCAGCGGAACGACCGGTGCGGCGTTCGCTTGTTGAGTGGCAGGCAGGTTGTCCGGGGTGATGTTCATCAGGCGCAGGGTCCCGGACATCACTTTGCTGAACACCGGCGCCGATACCAGACCACCGAAGTAACCGGCCTTGGTCGGTTCATCGATCACCACCACGATTGCGTAACGCGGATCGCTCATCGGGCCGAAGCCGGCGAACAGCGAGCGGTAGGAATTCTCGGCGTAGCCCTTGGTGCCGACCGACGTTTTACGTGCAGTACCCGACTTGCCGCCCACGTGATACGCCGGCACCTGCGCACGGAATACACCGCGCGGGGCTTCGATCACTTGTTGCAGCATGGTTTGCATGGTTTTCGCGACGGCTTCCGGCAATACCTGTGTGGTTTGCGGTGCCTTGTCGGTTTTGATCAGGGTCAGCGGCGCGAGGCGACCATTGTTGGCCAGGGCCGAGAAGGCGTGGACCAACTGGATCGCGGTCACGGAAATACCGTAGCCGTAGGACAGCGTGGCGGTTTCAGCCTTGCGCCATTCGCGGTAGTTCGGCAGGTTGCCGACGCGCTCGCCCGGGAAACCGAGCCCGGTATCCTGGCCGAGGCCGACTTTCTGCGCCAGGCGGAAAATCGTTTCGCCGCCGATATCGAAAGCGACCTTACTCATGCCGACGTTACTGGAATTGATCAGGATACCGGTCAGGTCGAGTACCGGGCCTTCACTCTTCGATACGTCCTTGATGGTGTACTTACCAATCTGCAAGGTGCCTGGATACACTTCGACGGTATCGGTCGGCTTCCAGCGCCCGGTTTCAATCGCGGCACTCATGGAGATCGCTTTCATGGTCGAACCCGGTTCGAACACGTCGATCATCGCGCGGTTACGCATCATCGCCGGTTGCAGGTTACGACGGTTGTTCGGGTTGTAGGTCGGCTGGTTGACCATGGCCAGGATCTCGCCGGTCTTCACGTCCATGATCACCAGGCTGCCAGCCTTGGCGCCGTTCTCGATGATCGCGTTGCGCAGCTCGCGGTTGGCCAGGTATTGCAGGCGCAGGTCAATGGACAACGCCAAGGGCTTGCCGGCCTTGGCGTTTTTGGTGACCTGGACATCTTTGATCAGCCGGCCACGCCGGTCCTTGATCACCTGTCGCTTGCCGGGCACGCCGGCCAGCCATTCGTCGTAGGCAAGCTCGACGCCTTCGCGTCCGTGGTCATCGATGTCGGTAAAGCCGACCATGTGGGCGGTGACTTCGCCGGCCGGGTAGAAACGCCGAAACTCTTCGATGCCATAAACGCCCGGCACTTTCAGGTCGAGCACAGCCTGGCCTTGCTCGGGGGTCAGCCCGCGCACCAGATAAATGAATTCTTTATTAGCCTGGGCTTCGAGACGTTCGGCCAGGGCTTTCGGGTCCTGCCCCAAGGCAGCCGCCAGTGCCGGCCACTTCTCTTTGGCCGTTTGCATTTCCTTGGCGTTGGCCCACAGAGTGGTGACCGGGGTACTCACGGCCAACGGCTCGCCGTTACGGTCGGTGATCAGACCACGGTGAGCCGGAATCGGAATATGACGAACGCTGCGCGCATCGCCCTGACCTTTAAGGAAGGCACGGTCGACCACTTGCAAATCGATGATGCGCCAGGCAATCGCCGCCACCATGATGCCGAGCAACCCGACCACCAGACGGAACCGCCATGGAAAGAGCGCGCCTTCGAGTTTCATCATGGCGCCACCATCTGCACTTCAGCGGCGCCGGGAATGCGCATCTTCAGTTGCTCGGTGGCCAGGACTTCGATACGGCTATGGGCGGTCCAGGTGCTCTGCTCGAGAATCAACCGGCCCCACTCCGCCTGCGCCTTGTCGCGCACGCTCAATTCGCCGTACAGAGTATTCAGCAACTGACGATTCCAGTGCGCGCTATAGGACACGCCGATGGCCGACACAAGCACGCCGACAAACAACAGCAGCATGAAAAAGCTTCCGCCGGGAAGTGGCTTGGCGAAAAGCTTGCTCACCGCAACTTCTCCGCGACACGCATGACGGCGCTACGGGAGCGTGGGTTGGCTTTGAGTTCGGCCTCGGAGGCGGACTGCGCTTTGCCATGGATTTTGATGATCGGTTCGAAAGCGACATGACGGACCGGCAGATTGCGCGGCAGGTTGTCGGCTTCGCCTTTCACCAGTTTGCGCATGAACAGTTTGACGATGCGATCTTCCAGCGAGTGGAAGCTGATGACGACCAGACGGCCGCCCACTTCCAGGCATTCCAGCGCGGCTTCGAGGCCGGCTTCCAGATCGCCCAGTTCGTTGTTGACATGAATACGCAGCCCCTGGAATGCGCGGGTGGCCGGGTTCTTGCCCTTTTCCCACGCCGGGTTGGCGACTTTCAGCACTTCAGCCAGATCGCCAGTGCGCTCGAACGGCTTGATGTCGCGACGCTCAGCCACGGCACGTGCCATGCGACCGGAGAAACGCTCTTCGCCGTATTGCTTGAACACCCGGGCAATTTCTTCCACCGGCGCGGTGTTGACGAACTCGGCGGCGCTGATCCCGCGGGACGGATCCATGCGCATGTCCAACGGACCGTCGTTGAGGAAACTGAAACCGCGTTCAGGGTCGTCGAGCTGCGGTGAAGACACGCCGAGGTCGAGCAAAACGCCGCTGACCTTGCCGGCCAGGCCACGTTCGGCGACTTCGGAACCGAGCTCGGCAAAGCTGCGCTGCACAACGACAAAGCGGCCGTCTTCGGCCGCTAGCGTTTGCCCGGTGGCAATCGCTTGAGGATCTTTGTCGAATCCGAGCAACCGGCCATCTGGCCCGAGCTGGCGGAGGATCAACCGACTGTGTCCGCCACGTCCGAACGTACCGTCCAGATAGCAGCCATCAGGACGTACGGCGAGAGCCTCGACGGCTTCGTCAAGCAGTACGGTGATGTGGTTAAAGCCGCTATCAATAGTCACAGGATCAAATCACGCAGTTCATCAGGCATGGCGCCCGGTTGTTGAATAGCAGCCAGGTCAGCGGCAGAAACCGCATTCCAGGCATCCTCGTCCCACAATTGGAACTTGTTCAGTTGGCCTACCAACATTGCGCGCTTATCCAACTTGGCATATTCGCGAAGACGCGGCGGAACCAGAAAACGACCACTGCCATCGAGCTCGAGGTCGACGGCATTACCAATCAGTAAACGTTGCAGGCGGCGGTTCTCTTCGCGAAGCGAAGGCAGTGCGCGCAGTTTGGTTTCGATAATTTCCCACTCATCGAGGGGATAAACACACAAACACGGATCAACGGCATCGATGGTGACGATTAATTGACCGGAACTACGCGAAACCAGCTCGTCACGGTACCGGCTCGGCATAGCGAGACGGCCCTTTGCATCGAGACTGATAGCGTTAGCTCCGCGAAACACGTCGGCGTTTCTCCAAATATTAGCGTTTTACGCTCAAAAAACCCACTTCATGCCACTTTCCGCCACTTGCGCACACTATAGGAATGCGCCCACCACACCGTCAAGGCGCGGATTAAAGGAAAACCCTTACAGAACGGAGATTTAGGAGCGTAAAAGGAGGGTTAACGAGAATCTGACGGATGAATTCGCTCAATAACTTGAATCAGCACAGAAGGCTGCATTCAGAAGTTAAAGTAGTTTGTTAAGAGTAAGATTTTTTCGGTATTACAAAAGCGCTTCTGCTATTGATTCAGCAGGGAGGGAAATTGCCATTACACACATCGCTGCCAATGACTCGGCAGAGAGGAAAAAAGGTGGAGAGTCGATCTGTAAGCCGGGTTCTGTCTTGAACAGTCATTCGTCTACGATGGCCATCACTGGACATCTTTAGCAACCTACCCGGTCCCAGCGCGGGCCACGCCTTGGGACCCTATTTGGTCTTGCTCCAAGTGGGGTTTACCTAGCCACGAACTGTTGCCAGACGTGCGGTGCGCTCTTACCGCACCTTTTCACCCTTACCGGCGCCGAAGCGCTTAGGCGGTTATTTTCTGTGGCACTTTCCGTAGGCTCACGCCTCCCAGGCATTACCTGGCACTTCGCCCTATGGAGCCCGGACTTTCCTCCCCCCCCTAATTTTCATAGAGGGCAGCGACTGTCCGATCGACTCTCCGCCGCGAAGATTAACGGCAGAGCGACCGAAGAACAAGCGGTAAAAGCCTCTGGCCGGCGCTGCACGTCGGTTTACTCGCCCTTCTGTTTATCCAGCGCGACCTGATAGAGCACATTCTTGCGTTCGCCGGTAATTTGCGCCGCCAATGCCGCCGCACGCTTGAGCGGCATCTCTTCGAGTAACAGATTGAGAATACGCATGGCTTCGCTGCTGACAGCGTCTTCGGTTTCGGGGGCAGACCAACCCGCCACCAGCACTACACATTCACCACGCTGCTGATTGCTGTCCGACTCGACAAACTCACGCAACTCGGCCAATGGCAGGCCTTTAAGGGTTTCGAAGGTCTTGGTCAGTTCTCGCGCCAGCAATGCCGGACGCTCGGCACCGAATACCAGCTCCATGTCTTGCAGGCACTCGAGGATGCGGTGCGGCGCTTCATAGAAAATCAGCGTGCGCGGCTCTTCTTTTACCAGTTCCAGACGAGCACGTCGGCCGACAGCCTTGGCCGGCAAAAACCCTTCGAAGATGAAACGGTCGGACGGCAGCCCCGCCGCCGACAACGCCGCAATCAAGGCACAGGCACCCGGAACCGGCACCACATTGATTCCCGCGGCACGGGCCTGACGCACCAGGTGATAACCCGGATCGGAAATCAGCGGCGTCCCAGCGTCGGAAATCAACGCCACATCGTCGCCCGCCAGCAGGCGCGTGACAAAGCGGTTACCCTCCTCCCGCTCGTTGTGTTCATGGCAGGCCGCCAGCGGCGTGGGAATGCCGAAATGCTGCATCAATCGCTGGGAATGGCGAGTATCTTCGGCCGCGATCAAGGCGACCTCGCGCAGGATCTTCAGCGCACGTGCACTGATGTCGTCCAGGTTGCCGATGGGCGTCGCCACCACATAAAGCGAGCCAGCAGCGGAATTCAAAGCACCTGGAGCAGTCAAAGCGCACACCTCATGATCGGTAAAAGGCGACATTGTAGCGCGTAGCGGCGCTTGCGATACGTCTCACCCTCCTCGGGTTTTCCAGCCTTTTGTGCAGCGCTGCAACATTTGCACGAGCTAAATTGATCGATTCACGCCAGTAACATCGCGCCCCGGCCAGTGCTTGGGTACAATTCCACGCTAATTTGATCGAGTATCAGGAACACTTACATGATCGCTTGCCTGCGGCTGTTCACTGCCCTCTGCCTCGCTGCCTTGCTGGCGGCTTGCGCCAGCTCGCCCTCTTCCAGCCTTGGCGAACTTCCACGGACCCCGGATGCCAGTATCGAGCAACTGCTCGAACAGGCCACTCGAAGCAAAGATCCGGAAAAAGCCGCCCTACTGCGCTTGAGCGCGGCAGACCTGGCTTATCGTCAGGGCAATGCCGGCCAGTCCGCGCAAATCCTGCAACAGGTGCCGGTGGAACAACTCAAGCCTGGCCAACAAGTCTTCGCCAACACCCTGGCGGCTGAACTGGCCATGACCCGCAATCAGCCCAAAGCGGCGCTGGCTGCCCTGAGCCATCCGAGCCTGCAACGCCTGAGCGAACTGCCCGTCGAACAACAGGTTCGCACCGGCACCGTTCATGCCCGCGCCCTTGAGGCCGACGGCCAGACCCTGCCCGCCGCACGGGAGCGCATCTTTATTGCGCCGATGCTTGAAGGTGAAGCCGCCAGCAAAAACCACGAAGCGATCTGGACCCTGATCGCTTCGCTGCCGACCGATCAATTGCAGCCGACCACCGACGATGACCTCGGCGGCTGGATACGTCTGGCGCTGGCGGTGAAAACGGCCGGCACCCTGGAACAGCAGCAAGCCGCGATCGACAACTGGCGCGAAAAGAATCCAAAGCACCCGGCCGCCATCCAGCTGCCGTTGCCACTGACCAAACTCAAGGAACTGGCCAGCCAACCCCTGAGCAAAATCGCCCTGCTGCTGCCGCAAGACGGCCCGCTGGCTTCGGTTGGCAAAGCACTGCGCGAAGGCTTCATGGCCGCTCACTACCAGGCGCAACAAGCCGGGCAGAAGCCACCTGCCATCGAGTTCTATGACAGCTCGCGCCTGACGTCCCTCGACGAGTTCTATCGCAAGGCCCAGGCCGATGGCGTGCAACTGGTGGTCGGCCCGCTGGAGAAACCGCTGGTCAAACAGCTCAGCGCCCGCCCGCAATTGCCGATCACCACCCTGGCCCTGAACTACAGCGAAGGCACACAAGGCCCGGCCCAGCTATTCCAGTTCGGCCTTGCCGCCGAAGACGAAGCCCGCGAAGTGTCTCGCCGTGCGCGCGCCGACGGCCTGCACCGCGCCGCCATCATGGTGCCGAAAGGCGAATGGGGCGACCGCGTCTACAAGGCATTCAGCCAGGATTGGCAAGCCAACGGTGGCAGCATTGTCGCGACCGAGCGCGTCGACCAGCCGGTGCAACTGGCCCAGCAGATTGCCGACATGTTCCAGCTGCGCCAGAGCGAAGGCCGTGCCAAGAGCCTGCAAAGCACCGTTGGCTCGCAGGTTGCCGCACAACCTTCGCGTCGCCAGGACATCGAGTTCATCTTCCTGGCCGCGACGCCGCAACAGGCTCAACAGATCAAACCGACCCTGAACTTCCAATACGCGGGTGACGTGCCGGTTTACGCCACCTCCCACGTGTTCAGCGCCAGCGGCGACCAGAACCAGTACAACGACATGAACGGTATTCGCTTCTGCGAAACCCCATGGCTGCTGGATGCCAACGACCCGCTGCGCAAACAGGTCACTGCACAATGGCCACAAGCCGGCGGCAGCCTGGGCCGCCTGTACGCGATGGGCGTTGACGCCTATCGCCTGGCTCCGCGCCTGGGGCAACTCAAGGCCTTGCCGGACAGCCGCATCCAAGGCCAATCGGGTAGCCTGGGCATGACCCAGAATCAACGGGTCGAGCGTCAGTTGCCATGGGCAGAGTTCGCCAACGGTCAGGTTCAACGCCTGCCGGACACCTCGCGCTGATGCCTGACAGGTCACGCCAGCAAAGCGGTAAAGATGCCGAGCGTCATGCGCTCGAGCATCTTCAGCAACAAGGTCTGCGCCTGCTGGCGCAGAACTGGTTGTGTAAACGCGGCGAGCTTGATCTGGTCATGCTTGATGGCGATACAGTAGTATTCGTCGAAGTCCGCTACAGAAAAAACACCCAATGGGGTGGCGCGCTCGATAGCATCGATGGGCGCAAACGGCAGAAACTGATTTTTGCCGCGCAGTATTTTCTTCAGCGCGAGTCGCGTTGGGCCAATTCCCCCTGCCGCTTCGACGTGGTTGCCATCGACAGCAACCTTGATCAGTTGAACTGGTTGCAGAATGCCTTCGACAGCTGATCGCTTGCGCCCCGAACCGGACACCTTCACCCAACACTTTTGCTCTTTGCTTTGCGGGCTGCACATTCATGTGCCGAGTAGCCGCGCTAATTAAGGTCACACAGATGGACATGCAATCGCGAATTCGCCAGCTTTTTCAGGCCAGTATCGACACCAAGCAACAGGCGATGGACGTACTTGCACCGCACATCGAGCAAGCCAGCCAGGTCATGGTCAACGCCCTGCTCAACGAGGGCAAAATGCTGTCCTGCGGCAACGGCGGTTCCGCCGGTGACGCACAGCACTTCTCGTCCGAGCTGCTCAACCGCTTCGAGCGCGAGCGCCCAAGCCTGCCCGCCATCGCGCTGACCACCGACAGCTCGACTATCACCTCGATCGCCAACGATTACAGCTACAACGAAATCTTCTCCAAACAGATCCGTGCCCTCGGTCAGCCGGGTGATGTTTTGCTGGCGATTTCCACCAGCGGCAACTCGGCAAACATAATTCAAGCGATCCAGGCCGCACATGATCGCGAAATGATTGTCGTAGCATTGACGGGTCGTGATGGCGGCGGCATGGCATCACTGCTATTGCCTGAGGACGTCGAGATTCGCGTACCAGCCAACGTCACTGCACGTATTCAGGAAGTCCACCTGCTGGCGATCCATTGCCTTTGCGATTTGATCGACAGCCAACTGTTCGGGAGTGAAGAATGACCCCTAATCGCCTAGGCCTTCTGGCCTTGACCCTGTGCCTTGGCATCAGCGGCTGCACCTCGGTGGTTAACGCCAGCCGTGAAGCGCCGATCGACGATGACCGCGGCACCCGCACCTTCGGCAGCAAGATCGACGACTCCCTGATCGACACCAAGGTCGGCGTGAACATCGCCAAGGCTGATCCAGCCCTGGATAACGACTCGCACATCGTCGTCACCAGCTTCAACGGTGTCGTACTACTCGCCGGGCAAACGCCGCGCGCCGATCTCAAGGCCAAGGCCGAACAGGTTGCCGCTTCCGTTCAGCGCGTGAAGAAGGTGCACAACGAACTGCAAGTGCTGCAACCCTCCTCGCTGCTAGCGCGCCAGAACGACACCTGGCTGACCACCAAGATCAAGACCCAGATGCTCACCGACGCCTCCATTCCCGGCTCGCGCATCAAGGTTGTGACCGAGAACGGCATCGTCTACTTGCTCGGCCTGCTGACCAAGCAGGAAGCAGCGCAGGCGACCAATCTGGTACAAGGCGTTTCTGGCGTGCAGAAGATCGTGAAGTTGTTTGAGTACATCGACTGACGCGACTGTAAGCGCCGGTAGAAACCTACGGTTTGAAGGTGGTGAAGTAATA
>NZ_AKJB01000090.1:0-102053 GCF_000282555.1 Pseudomonas sp. GM102
CTCGGTGAATAGTTGTTTTTGTTAAATGTTTTGCACTGATTAAACGTGCTCGGCTCGCAAGCGCTATAGCCGACGTCTCAAGCACCCGTGATGGTGTTGTGCTCTTTTAACGACAAGTCATGTCTGGAAGCAGCTGAGCAATATGGATCTTAACTTCGTACTACTTCTTACTTCGTCTGATCCAATTGACCTGGGAGGCATCAGTGACGCAATAACTTGCGAAGCGGGACCCCATCTTTCAGCACCGGCGATTTAATCACGATGTAACTGAAGTACTTGGATATACCGATGTTCTTGTCCAGCAGACCTTCAATCACTTCCTGATAGTGCTGGATGCTGCAGGTCATGAAACGCACCAGATAATCGTAACCGCCGCTAATCAAGTGGCACTCGAGCACCTCATCGACCAAGCGGATATTGGACTCGAACTTGGCGAAGTCCTCCCGCTTGTGGTCGCTGAGCGTGATCTCGGTAAATACCGTGACTGAGTCGGTGATTTTGGCAAGATTGAGATGGGCTCTATACCCGGAAATATAGCCGGCCGACTCAAGCCGCTTGACCCGTTGTAAGCATGGGCTGGACGACAGGCCTACCGCATCGGCCAGGCTGACGTTGGTCATACGGCCGTCTTTTTGCAGTTCAACCAGGATACTGATATCAATTCTGTCCAGCTTGATTAAACCTTCCATCGCGTACCTCTTGATTGCCGTTCAGATAGACAGAGGTTATAGCAAAATCAGCGGCGCAAAGATTGCTGATGCTGAGTGACCAGATCGGCCATGCTGTTGATGTAAAAATCCGCAGGATATTGCTGGGTAGCATCTCCATGGTCACGACAGATCAGGCACAAACCAGCCTCTTTTGGCGACTGCGCAGGAGGTCGGGAAACCTGCAGAATATTTTTGGGCTCCAGATTGTTGGCCAGCAACCATTCGCCGTCCTCCAATGGATTACTGGCTCGGGCATGCAGGTCTTCGGGCACAATCCCCAAACGCTCGCAGAGCTGTTCGCGATCCTCGGCATCACGATCGCAGTACACCAGCAGCCGATAGAACTTGCGCAGATACAACATGGCGCCGGGCGCGTCCTCGAACAGCGACCAGTTGCCCACCGACCGGGCGAATCTCATACCCTCCTCCCAACTGGCCTCGAGCCCAAACCGCTCTGCCAACTGGCGATGGGCGAAGCACAACAAGCCACTGAACCCCAACTCGGAAAAACGTGGATAGAGCGTGCGCACCGCCTCGTCAAACTCTGCCAATACCTCTTCCCTGCCCAGCGTGCCCCGATGGTTTTCCAGCAACGGTTGCAGGGCCGTCCAGATACCGGAATCCCGATCGACCAGAACTTCATCGCAATCGATCAGCAGTGCACGATAATCAGTCAGGTGCATGGTGTGTAGCCTCCCATGATGCATTCATCAATCCATGTGTTCTAAATGCCCTCGGTCGGCGCATTGCTACATTGCGCCAACCGAGACCTGAGATTAATCCAACACTCGTAACAATGCGGCTTCAAGAATCGTCAACGCTTCGTCAATCTGATTCTCTTCGGTTACCAACGGAGCCAGGAAGCGCAGCACATTGCGGTACACCCCACATTTAATCACCAACAGCCCGCCTATCCTGGCCTGATCGATCAGTTGTTGGGTGAGTTCTGCATCGGGGCTGCGGGCCTCATCGTCTTTGATCAATTCGATTGCCAGCATGAAGCCAGTACCGCGCACGTCGCCAATACGAGGGTGAGATGCCTGCAAGCGCAGCAGGCCTTGACGCAGCCGCTCGCCCAATACCTCACCACGCTCGAGCAACTGATCCTGTTCGTAAGTTTCGATCACTGCCAACGCGGCCGCACAAGCCAGGGCGTTACCGCCGTAGGTACCGCCGAGACCGCCGGGTAATGGCGCGTCCATGATGTGCGCACGACCCACCACACCCGATATTGGCAAACCACCGGCCAAGCTCTTGGCGACGGTGACCAGATCCGGCTGAATCCCGGCGTGCTGAAAACCGAACCATTTGCCGGTACGGCCGAAACCGGTCTGAATTTCATCGAGAATGAGCACGATGCCATGTTGTTCGGTCAGAGCCCGCAGCGCCTGGAGAAATTCCGGCGGCGCGGAAAGGAAGCCTCCGTCGCCCTGCACCGGCTCGATGATGATCGCCGCTACCCGATCCGGAGTGACTTGGGTCGCCAGCAATTCGTTCAGGGCTTGCAGCGCCATCTCGCTGCTGAAACCGCGATAGGCGTTAGGGTATGGGGTATGGAAAACTTCGGGCGCGAAGGGCCCGAAGTTCTGCTTATAGGGTTGGCTCATGCCAGTCAGGGTCGTACCCAGTAAAGTACGACCATGAAAACCGCCACGAAAGGAGATAACGGCGGGACGATTAGTATGTGCGCGAGCGATCTTCACCGCATTCTCCACAGCCTCCGCACCGGACGTAAACAGCGCCGCCTTGTAGGCTTCTTGACCACCCACCAACTCGCACAAACGCTGTACCAGGTCGATGTAGGGTTTGTAGGCCACTACCTGGAAGCAAGCATGGCTGATCTTTTGCAATTGGGTCTGCACTGCCGCAACCACCTTCGGGTGATTATGACCGATGTTCAAAACGCCAATGCCGCCGACGAAGTCCAGGTAGCGCGTGCCGTCCACGTCCCACACTTCAGAACCCTGGGCCCGGTCGATGACCAGCGGGTGTGCTGTAACCAAACCCCGTGGCACGAATTGATCACGCTGACGGAGCAAACTCGGTGTTTCTTCGACTTTACTGTTCATGGCATCTCCCATAGTGAACCTGGCAACCGGGAAACGGCTGCAATGTGTTCCAAAGGTTAAGCTTTCGACGCAATTGTCTAAGCCGAACTTGGCCTCTGAGAAATTCGGATCGACTGTTTTCACCCCCGTAAACAGCAGAATCCTTCAGCTGTTGCTGTCCCCAAGGAATCTGCCGACATGCGCCCCATACAACGCAACGTTATGCGTTTAAGCAGATTCTTTCGACATATCCTGCTCTGCCACTCGGGCATGCTGGATACTCCCTATCTAATGCGAGAAGTTACCCATGGCCCTGCTCTATAAAGCTGACCCGGTGCGCGGCGAACAATGGAAGCGTCTATTCGCTGAACACGCTCCAGATATCGAATGGCGTGCCTGGCCGGACATCGGCGATCCGAAGGATATTCGCTACCTGGCGGCCTGGCAGGCGCCGGACGATCTCGAAACATTGTTGCCAAACCTGCAGGTACTGTTCGCCTTGTCAGCCGGGGTCGACCAACTTGACCTTGACCGCCTGCCAACGAGCCTGCCCGTGGTACGTTTACTCGACCCAAGCATCACCCGGGGTATGTGCGAGTACGCCAGTTTTGCGGTGCTCAGCCTGCATCGGGATATGCTCCGTTATCGCCAGCAACAAATAGCTCGGTGCTGGCAGGCTCACTTGCTACAGCCGGCAGCTAAACGTCGGGTAGGTGTTATGGGCCTCGGTACCCAGGCTCAACAGATTCTGGCCACCTTGCAGACCTTTGGGTTCGCCCTATCGGGCTGGGCACGTAGCGAGCATCACATTGCCGGGGTGGACTGCTTTGCAGGTGCCGAGCAACTTCCAGCGTTCCTCGGCCAGTGCGACATAGTGCTTTGTGTCCTGCCATTGACCGAGCAGACTAAAGGGATTCTCAACCGTCAGTTATTCCAGCACCTGCCCAAAGGCGCTGCCTTGATCAACATGGGAAGGGGTGGGCACCTGATAGAAGAGGATCTGCTTGAGGCTTTGGCCAGCGGTCAACTCAGCGCGGCGGTGCTAGACGTGCTGGAACAGGAGCCGGCGGCGCCGGACCATCCCTTCTGGCACCATCCGCAGATATTGCTGACACCGCATATCGCTGCGATGACCCAACCGGAAAGTGCGTTTAGCGTGTTGCTGGAGAATATCCGCCGTCATCAACGTGGCGAGGCAATGCTTGGCCAGGTAGACCGCGAGCGAAGTTACTGACCAACGACTACCAACCCACCGGTAACAACCAACCGGCGCCAGATTTTTTTACTTCTGCGAGGTAAATCTGGCGTTATACAAAACAGACCTGTTGTTCATCCCATTTGCTGTTTCTGCGCATCCCCCCCCAAAAAACAAGCCGACATTTGCTGCTGATCTCTCCCCTCGTTTGAGTAGTAATTGCGGCCCGTCAAGCCGCAACTTATGCAATCTACCGAATTGACTGCCCCCCATTGTCAGGTCTCGCCGTAACTGCGATACAGCCTCCGCTGCGGAGCCCGGCTGCTGGTCAAGTCCACTGCAAGACGCTGATCGACAGGACTCTCCCGAGTTAACTTCGCAGAGGTTTACCTGAGCAGCCGTAAGAGCGTTGCTTGCCGTGCAGGCAACGAACACTAATAAGAACTAATGGAGTAAGCGATGAACATCGCAAAACTAAGCTCTCTCTCCTTGGCTGTCATTGCCGCCACCACGCAACTGGCAATAGCTGGTCAGCAACAAGAAGCCGATGGTTTCATTGAAGACAGCAGCCTCGGGTTGCTCAATCGTAATTTCTATATGAATCGCGACTTCCGTAATGGCGGCAGCAATAGCCAAGGTACCAACGGCTCCAAGCCGGCCAGCGAGCGCAATGGCTATCGGGAGGAATGGGCACAAGGGGCCATGCTCAACTTCGCCTCCGGTTTCACCCAGGGCACCATCGGTTTCGGCACCGATGCCTTCGCCTACGGTGGGGTCAAGCTGGACACCGGCCGTGGCCGGGCTGGCAACGGGCTGCTGCCGATCAGCAACAACCGCACCGCCGAAGCTGAAGTGCCGGATAGCTACGGCGAGATCGGCGGCGCAGTGAAGATGCGCATTTCCTCTACAGTGCTGAAGTACGGTGAACAACGCCCCACTGCTCCGGTATTCGCCACCGGCGACAACCGCTTGCTGCCGGAAACAGCTACCGGCTTCCAACTGTCGAGCAAAGAGTTCGACGCCTTCTCTTTCGAAGCAGGTCATTTCACAGCGTTCAACAATCGAGCCTCGACCAACTCCGATGACGGGCTGTTCACCACATACGGGGGGACCGAAGCTGACAGTGTCGACTTCATTGGCGGCACCTATAAAGTCAACAACAACCTCAGTCTGATGGCGTACACCAGTGAGGCCCTCAATGTCTGGCGTCAGCACTTCGGCAGTGCTTCTTATACGATTCCGCTGGCTGACCAGCAATCGCTGAATTTTGGTTTGACGGTCTATAAGACCGAGGACCAAGGCGATGCGCGTGCCGGCAAGTTGGACACCACGAGCTGGTCGGCCAAGGCTGCCTATGCCTTCGGCGCCCACAAGCTCACCCTGGCTTATCAGAAAATCGATGGCGACGAGTACTTCGACTACATAGGCGTGGACTCGATCTGGCTGGCCAACTCGATTCAGTATTCCGACTTCAACGCCCCCAACGAGCGTTCCATCCAGGCTCGTTATGACCTGAATATGGCTACGTTCGGCATACCGGGGCTGAGCTTCATGACCCGCTATGTCAAAGGTGATCAAATCGATGGCACCAAGGCCGATCCGAACGGTGCCTATGCCAACAAGGTGGGTGACGACCAGAAGGAGTGGGAGCGTGACCTGGAAGCAAAATACGTGGTCCAGGAAGGGGCCGCCAAGGACCTGTCCTTCCGCCTGCGCCAGGCTACACACCGCGCAACCTCGTTCGAGAGCGATATCGACGAGGTCCGCCTGATCATCGAGTATCCGCTGAGCATTCTGTAACGTTTGGCCCTGGCCGGTTTTACCTGTGGACCGGCCGGTTTAATTGAAGGTCTGCTCCTCGCTCCCTTAGCCTTGAGGCGCCCATCCGGGCGCCTTTTTTTTAAGCAATCTCCCCATCAGAAGTGCATTTGCTTTGGCCTGCATCCTGAAAGTCGATCCAGTATTTGCTGCCGATCCTGCTTGTCATTTGAGCAGTAAATGTGGCCTACAGAGCTGCCGCTTTAAGAATCTACCGAATCAATAGGGACCTCTTGTCAGGCCTCGCCGCAGGTGAGATACCAATACTTTCCGCGGAGAAATCCGACCGATTACGCTCCCTGTCACTGGAGACCTGTCATGTCCATTTCGCAACGCCCTGCTTATACCTATCGCCCCATGACCTCGGCCGATGTGGCGTCGGCCCACGCCTTGTCCGTACAGTTGAAGTGGCCCCACCGCCTGGAAGAATGGGCCATGTTGCAGCGCATCGCGCAAGGTTTTGTCGTGGAAGACCAAGGCCGCCTGATCGGTACTGCGTTCACCTGTGCGCAGGGAGATTACGCCACTATCGGCCTGGTGATCGTCAGTGATGAGTACCAGGGCCAGGGTATAGGTCGCAAGCTGATGGAACTGGCACTTGAGGCTTGCGGATCGCGCACCGCCATACTCAATGCAACGCTGGCCGGTGCCCCGCTTTATGCCAGCCAGGGGTTCGTTGACTTTGGGCATATTCAACAACATCAGGGGCATGCGCTGCCCCCAGTACCCAATGATTTGCCAGCGGGTGAGCGCTGCCGTCCGCTGACCGAAGCCGATCGGAGCGTCCAGATTGAACTGGCCAACGCCGGCAGCGGCCTGGACCGAGACGCCGTGCTCAAGGATCTGTTCGATATTGTCGAACACTCGGTCGGTATCGAGCGTGATGGTCAACTGCGCGCTTTCGCCCTGCTGCGCCCATTCGGCCGTGGTCGCTGTATCGGCCCGGTCATCGCAGAAAATCCAGAGCAGGCCAAACACTTGATCGCGGTGTTGTTGGCCCAAGTACCGGACGCCTTCGTACGCATGGATATACCGTCCGACAGCGGTCTGGTCCCTTGGCTGGAAGAGTCCGGGCTGAAGCACGTCGACACCGTCGCACAAATGGCTCGCGGTACCCCACCGCAGGTGATCGGCGCAGTGCACCAGTTTGCCCTGGTGACTCAGGCCATCGGCTGATAACCCCCTCCGTTACATCCAACGCAACACGCTGCATTTTCCTGGAGAAACACCTTCATGCTAGAGCCCACTGCAGTGCTGTTGGCACACGCCGACGACAGTCCCGTTCTAACAAAATTTACTCCCGGCTCGTTGGGCGCCAACGATCCTTTCGACAGGCATATTGCTTATGTCGGGCCGGATGACATTGCTGCCGGCGTGATCCAGGCGAGCGGACAATTCAGCGTCGATGACTATCCCTACAGCGAAATGATCGTGGTACACGCGGGACATGTCACCCTGCAGAGCCAAGATGGCACGCTCCAACTCAATCCTGGTGATAGCGCGGTGATTGCCCGGGGGACATCGATTCAGGTCGAGGCACAACCCGATTCTCTCTGGGCATTCTGCGCGGATACCCAGCTCGTTGAGGAGCGCCAAACCGGGCTCACGGCGCTCCCTCCTCTAACCCTGCTCTCTCCCTCGGCAGCACCGGATGCGGAAATTCTGCTAAGTCCGGCACCGCAATGTCGCTCGCACAATGTGTTTGTCGAAAAAGCGACCAACCTGCGCATCGGCGTCTGGGACTCGACACCCTATACCCGCAAGGCGAGGCCGCACATGCTGCATGAACTGATGCACCTGCTCGAAGGCAGCGTCACCCTCCAGATTGCGGATGGGACCCATCTGACGGTCAACACTGGCGATACGGTGTTCGTGCCTCGAGGTGCCCCCTGTGCCTGGAGTAGCAGCGTGTATGTGCGCAAGTTTTACGTCGTCAAATAACTCGATCCGCATTAACGCCGGCGGATGAATTTTCCTCCGCCGGCCCCACACAAAACCGATCAATCCTTGCGGAGTACAGACAATGGGATTAGGCGGCTTCAGTACCGGAAAACTCCTGATCATCCTGTTGATCGTGGTGATGCTGTTCGGAACCAGGCGCCTGAAAGGCCTGGGGGCGGATATCGGCGACACGATCAGAGGGTTCCGCAAATCCATGGGCGACGATACGCCAGTCACCGAGGAGCCCAGGGACCCGCCCATTGACGCTCAGGCGCGCACGCTCGAAGACTCGGTAAAAAAATACTAATCCCTAGTGCCCAAGCTCCAGTCAACAATTCAAACAGAGGTGAGAAACGGGAATGGAAATGCAGCTGATGTCCGACAAGTCCGTCGCTGGGGAAGCATTTTGGGAGCGCGTGTGCGCAGCTTATCCAGAGCAGCGTCCCCTGTTGAACCTGAACAACGCGGCCGTGAGTCCGCCGCCACTGGTAGTAGAGCAGGCTGTAATCGATGCCTATCGGCTGATCAGCCAGAACCCGGACGTCAATATGTGGAGCAAGCTCGATGCAGAGCTTCCTGCGATCAAACAACAGTTGGCTGACATGGCTGATTGCGATCCCGATGAGATTGCCCTGAACCGCAACTCATCCGAGGGCTTGTCGACAGCCATCTTCGGCATTCCTTTGAAGGCCGGCGACCAGGTGCTGATCTCACTGTGGGACTATCCAAGCGTAATAGCCGGATGGTTGCAGCGTCAGGAGCGCGAAGGCATCGAAGTGGTGACCGTCGACTTCGACCTGATGGCCGATGAGAATGTCATCGTGCAAGCTTATGCGCAGGCAATTACCCCGCGTACCCGGGTGATCCAGCTGACCCACATGTTGCACTGGACCGGGCGAGCCCTGCCGGTCAAGCGCATCTGTGCCC
Organism: Pseudomonas sp. GM102; assembly: GCF_000282555.1. Classification (NCBI taxonomy): domain Bacteria; kingdom Pseudomonadati; phylum Pseudomonadota; class Gammaproteobacteria; order Pseudomonadales; family Pseudomonadaceae; genus Pseudomonas; species Pseudomonas sp. GM102. The sequence goes on from NZ_AKJB01000090.1 coordinate 8,640, forward strand.
TAGCCCGGGCGCAAGCGATCATCACGGTGGTGGACGGTGCCCAGACGTTTGCGCAGATGCCGCTCAGCTTCCGCGAACTGGATTGCGACTACTTCGTCACCAGCCTCCACAATGGCTCGGTGCGCCGGTCGGCAATGGCATGCTCATTGTCAGGCGCGAGCGAATCGACAGCACTTGGCCGTTGCTGGGGCCTTTCGACCCTCCGCCGCTCCAGATCGACAAGTTCGACCACTGGAATCTCGGCACCTACAACTCGGCGATACAAGCGGGCATTGCTCCGGCTATCCGTTTCCATGCGCAAATCGGCACGCGAGCCATTCACGCGCGTCTTCAGGAGCTGACCCGCTACTGGGTTGACCTCGCCAAAGACATTCCCGGTTTCAAGCTCCACACACCACTTGATACCGTCGAGCTGGGCGCAGTAAGCCTGTTCTCTATCGATCAATGCGATGCTCGATGGGTTGAGCAGAAACTTCGAAAAACCCACAAGGTGCATGTCAAGTTCCGCCAGATCAGACACATAAGCGGACTTCGGGTATCGCCGAGCATCTACACGCAGAAGAGCGATCTGTGCCGCTTCGTCGAGGCACTGCGGCAAGTGGTTGCAAGCAGCTAGCCCGCCCACCCCATCAACGACATTGCCATGCGCTCAATGCTTTCATCTCCTTCCAACTCCGCCAGACCTTGTCGAGACGTTGCATGAAGAGTAAGCCAAAGCATTGAGCCAGGTATAACCCAGCTACCCGCCTCACCGAAGTACCTGGGTACATCAACTAACCCGTTGAGATCATTCCGGGCAAGACGCCCTCGCGCAACGCCCTCCACATTCCTTTGATTCCTCTTCGCTGATCCTTCGCAACAGAAAGAGCCGTTCGCAACGGTTTCACCTGCGCAGACGCCCAGCAGGCCACAATGAGCAGAGACTATCAGAGGGGGGTTTGCGCGCGAAAAAAAAGCCCGCAGTGAGACGGGCTAAAAGGGTGAGACAGAATGAATAAAGCTTCCTGCCGAGCAGTTGTTGCCTCGGCTCAAAGCAATGCGGCGATCGCCATACCAACATCCTGGGTCGAGCCCTGCCCTCCCAGATCGGGAGTGATCGGCCCTTGGGCGATAACCTGCTCGATCGCCTGCAGAATTCCGTCGTGGGCTGCGCGATAACGCTCATCGCCATTGCCCAGGAAGTCCAGCATCAGCGCACCGGACCAGATCATCGCAACCGGGTTGGCGATGTTCTGCCCATAGATATCCGGGGCCGAGCCGTGGACCGGTTCGAACAGCGACGGAAAACGGCGCTCGGGATCGAGGTTGGCCGAAGGCGCGATGCCGATGGTACCGGCGCAGGCCGGCCCCAGGTCGGACAGAATGTCGCCGAACAAATTCGACGCCACGACCACATCGAAACGATCCGGCTGCAGCACAAACCGCGCGCACAGAATGTCGATGTGTTGCTTGTCCCAAGTGACGTCCGGGTACTTTGCAGCCATCAATGCAGTGCGCTCGTCCCAGTACGGCATGCTGATGGAAATCCCGTTGGATTTGGTCGCCGCCGTCAGGCGCTTGCGCGGCCGGGTCTGGGCCAGGTCGAAAGCGAACTTGAGAATCCGGTCCACGCCGCGCCGGGTGAACACCGACTCTTGCAGCACGAACTCATGCTCGGTGCCTTCGAACATCTTGCCGCCGACCGAGGAATATTCGCCCTCGGTGTTTTCGCGGATCACCACGAAATCGATGTCCCCCGCTTCGCGTCCGGCCAGCGGACACGGCACACCGGGAAACAGCCGCACAGGACGGATGTTCACGTATTGGTCGAAGTCACGGCGAAACTTCAGCAGCGAACCCCAAAGGGAAATGTGATCCGGCACTTTATCCGGCCAGCCTACTGCGCCAAAGTAAATCGCGTCGAAGCCCTTGAGTTGTTCGAACCAGTCATCGGGCATCATCTGCCCGTGTTCCAGGTAGTAATCGCAGTGAGCCCAGTCGAGCACCTCGATGCTCAAATCCAGTTGCCATTTCTTCGCGGCCTGCTCCAGTACCCGCAGCCCTTCAGGCAAGACTTCCTTGCCGATACCATCGCCGGCAATCGCGGCGATTCTGAATGGTTTGCTCATCAATCGTGGCTCCTCAATGTCCTGTTCAAACGGTGTCCGGATCACAGCCCACCGATGTGGAAGGCTTTGACTTCAAGGTATTCATCCAGGCCGTACTTGCTGCCTTCACGGCCCAGGCCCGATTGCTTGATACCGCCGAATGGGGCGACTTCCATGGAAATGAGCCCGGTGTTGAGACCGATCATGCCGAACTCCAGCGCCTCGCCGAACCGCCATGAACGGCGCAAGTCCTGGGTGAAGAAATAGGCGCCCAAGCCATAAGGTGTGGCATTGGCCAAGGTCAGTGCCTCTTCCTCCGTGGTAAAGCGCATCAGCGGTGCAACCGGGCCGAAGGTTTCTTCGTTGGCCAGCAACATTCCGGCATGGGCCTCACCGAGCACCGTCGGCTGGACGAACTGGCTGTCGCCCTCGGGGATACCGCCACAGAGCAAACGCGCGCCCAGGCTCAGGGCATCATCGATGTGCCGGGCAACCTTGGTCACCGCCGCCGCGTTGATCAGCGGGCCGATGCTGACGTCGGCGTCCAGGCCGTTGCCGACCTTGAGCTTGCCCACCTCTTCTACCAGGCGCTGGGCGAAGCGTTCGTAAATACCGTCCTGCACCAGAATCCGGTTGGCGCAAACGCAGGTCTGGCCGGCGTTGCGGAACTTGCTGAGCATGATGCCGGCCACTGCCTGCTCAAGGTCAGCGTCGTCGAACACAATGAACGGTGCGTTGCCGCCCAACTCCAGGCTCAAGCGCTTGATGTGTTCGGCGCTCTGACGCATCAGCAGCCGACCGACAGCGGTGGATCCGGTAAAGGAGATCTTGCGCACCGCCGGGTTGCCGGTCAGTTCTTCGCCGATGCCGGCGGGCATGCCGGTCACTACGTTGAACACGCCGGACGGAATGCCGACCCGTTCGGCGAGCACGGCCAGCGCCAGGGCCGACAGCGGGGTCAGGTCCGAGGGTTTGACAATGATCGTACATCCGGCAGCCAGAGCCGGCGCGCACTTGCGGGTGATCATCGCATTGGGGAAATTCCACGGCGTGATGGCGGCGCAGACCCCGACCGGCTGCTTGAGCGTGAGCAAACGGCGATCGCCGCTGGGTGCCGGTATGGTTTCACCGTAGACCCGTCGGGCTTCTTCGGCGAACCATTTGACGAAGCCGGCACCGTAGCGAATTTCACCCTTGGCTTCATTCAGCGGCTTGCCCTGTTCGCAGGTCATGATCATCGCCAAATCGTCAAGGTTATCGATCATGGCCTGATACCAGCGCTCAAGCAGCGCCGCCCGTTCCGCCGCCGGGCGTGCGCGCCATACTGGCCAGGCGCGTTCGGCGGCTTCGATGGCGCGTCGGCTTTCGCTGCCTTGCATCGCGGGTACACGAGCGAGCAACTGGCCGCTGGCCGGGTCGATGACGTCAAGGGTGGCGGCGTTGTCGGCGCTGATCCACTGACCGTCGATGTAAGCGAGTTCTACCAGCAGGCTGGGGTCTTTCAGGCGATTCTTGAGCATGGTCGAGTCCTGTTCCGAGACAGCCTTCAGTCTATTGGGTCGTCACAGACGAGGATGCTGAAAGCGCCGTTCCTGCAGCCTTGAATGCTGAAAATCAGGATTCGACGGCAGGCTCTACTGTTGGTTTGTGATGATCGAACACGACGAACTCGGTCAGACGATGAAATGCTTGACCATGCGATTCAACTCGCTGGCCAGGCCCGCGAGTTCCCGGCTAGAGGCCTGACTCTGATTGGCCCCGGCCGAGACCTGTTGGGAAACATCACGGATATTGAGCAGGTTGCGGTCCACCTCACGGGCAACATGGGATTGCTCTTCGGTGGCACTTGCAATACACAGATTGCGTTCATTGATCTGGGCGATGTCGTCTACGATGGCATTCAGCACTGCGCCTGCCGCACGGGCGACCTCCAGGGTTTCCCGGGTCTTACCATTACTGCTTTGCATGGCTCGCAGCGTGCCGTGACTGCTTTTTTGCACTGAGCCGATGATGCTCTCAATCTGCTTGGTCGACTCCTGGGTTCGTTGCGCCAAGGCCCGGACCTCGTCGGCCACCACGGCGAAGCCCCGTCCGCTTTCGCCCGCGCGAGCCGCCTCGATCGCCGCATTCAGCGCGAGCAGATTCGTTTGCTCGGCAATGCCGCGAATCACATCCAACACCGAGCCGATATCACCTATCTGGCCTGCCAGGGCCTGCAGGGCCCCCGCGGTATCCTCGATATCCTCAGTCAACGATTCGATGGCACCGACAGTACGGCAGACGCTCTCCTGACCCTGACGCGAGCGCTGGTCTGCTGCCTGGGAAACCTCTGAGGCCCAGGCGGCGTTGCGCGCCACGTCTTCGATCGCGCCAGTCATTTGGGTCACGGCACTGGCCGCCTGATCGAGTTCGGTGCTCTGGCGTCGCACGCCACGGGTGGCGTCATCGGTCACGGCACTCAACTGAGCGGAGGTCGTGGCCAGTCGCTCGGAAGAGCTCAACACCTGCCTGACGGTACTGCGCAGGTTCATTTGCATGCGCTCAAGCGCTTGCAGCAGGCGCGCCGCTTCATCCATGCCAACGATAATCAGTGGCTGGGTCAGGTCACCCTTGGCGATACGCTCGGCTGCCGACATGGCAATGGCCAACTGTTTAAGCAAGCGCAGCACGATCAATGTGGCCAAGGTGCCGCCAGCTAACAGCAGCACCAGCAAACCTGCAGACATCAGGATAAGTCTCTCCCGATCACTGTCGCGGCGTTTCATCAGCGCTTCATCGAGCCCCGTCAGCGCTGAGTGGCCAAGGGCATACAAGGCATCAACCGGTTTGTTGTAAGCAGTCAGGTACTCGCCGACCGGATAATTGAGCTTAAGCGCGTACAAGGCATCGGTAGGCTCGCTATTTCCTGCGGGGCTTGCGCCGGGCGCGAAATCCATATCCATTTCGACGGCCGACACCAATCTCGCATTGCTGAGTTCAAGCGCCTGCCGGATTTGCGGACCTAGTGCCGTTAGCGGCGCTTCCAGCAGAGCCTTGAGCTCCGGCTCGGCGGCACTCGCCTTGGTCAAGGCACGTGCCGCCTTGTCAACGCTGCTCAGCGCCTGGGTGGCCAAGCCACGCAGCGCACCTTGTTGCTCAGGCAGGATCCGACCCTGCGCCAGATACAGGCCGCCGGCACCACGCAACTGACCCAACAACTCGGTGGCTTGCGGCAACTCGATCAAGGCGCCCGCCATCAATGAGTACGTCCCTAACACTGGATCAAGGGACAGTTTGAAGTGATCGAGCATTGCGTCCTCGATCAGCAGATAGGCTGCGATCAACTGGCTATGCCGGGCCAGACTCTGCGAACCTTTGATTGTGGTCTGGCCCACTTCGCCGGCCAGCTCACGCCATTGTTGCTGCGCCCGCCCCCAGGCAGCCAGGATGTCAGGGCTGACCTTGGCCTCCTGTAACACGCGCTCGGTTGCCTCGAAGGCTTGATCCACCTCGGCCTGCTTGTTCAAACGAGCCTCGTGGAAAGTCCGGTTGCCGCCCAGCACGACGGATGACAAATCGCGATGTTGCTGCGTCAAATGGATCAGCTGGAGCAATGCCTGCACCGGCCGGATGCCGCGAAGCTCCTGGTTTGTCTGGGAGCTATTCTGATAGGCGCCGAGCACGTAGAGGCTGGTTGGAATGGCAATAAGGGTTACGGCTAGCAAGCCGAGCAAGACGAATTTGCCAGAGAATGACAGGCGCTCAAGCACTTTCATGGGGGAACTCCAGAAGGGTTGCGAGTGGCTAGCGGTTTTCTGAATAGGCGCAGTCAAGCCTGGGAAGGCTTTCTCAGCACTTCCCACACTGTCAGCTACATTGAAGGGGTGAACTCAAGCTCGGGCGTCATGCCATAACCGAGACACAAGCGTGGTATGCAAGTGTTCGGCATAGGCAAACAGAACTCTAAACCCGCATCGAGCCCAACAACCCTTGCAGGAAGTGCTCCCCGGCGTCCATCTGGCTGATCTCGATGAACTCGTCAGGCTTGTGCGCCTGTTCTATCGAGCCCGGGCCGCAGACCACCACCGGCACATCCAGGCGCTGCTTGAACAACCCGCCCTCGGTGCCGAAGGAGACCTTAGCGGTGCCGGTATCCGGTGCAGCGAAGTTTTTCAGAAAGCGCACCGCTTCGACACTCGGGTGGGTATCGAGACCGGGATAGACGTTCAGCGTTTCAATTTCGATATCCGCCACACTGGACAGCTTTTTAGCTTCGCGCACGATCACATCGGCACGCTCGCGCATCTGTTCCAGAAACTGATCCAGGTCGTCCGCCGGCAAGTTGCGCACTTCGAAATCCAGGGTGCACAGGTTCGGCACGATGTTCAGCGCCTTGCCGCCGACAATCTGCCCGACATGCACGGTACTGAAGGGCACGTCATAGTCGGCATCCTGGGCGCCCTGCTCTTGCAGTTGCTGCTGGCTCTGACGCAGTGCAGCGATGAAATCGCAAGCCACGTGAATCGCATTGACCGAGCGCGGCGCCAGCGATGAATGAGCCTCCAGACCGCGACAGTAAGTGCGGTAAGAACCCTTGCCCTTGTGCCCGAGCACGAACTGCATGTTGGTCGGCTCACCGATCACGCACAAAAACGGCCGCACCGGCGCCAGATGCAACACATCCAGTAAACGCCGCACACCGACGCAACCGATCTCTTCATCATGGGACAGTGCCAGTTGCAATGGCCGGTTCAATGAATGGTCAGCGGCATCGAGCATGGCGTCGATCGCCAGCGCGATAAAGCCCTTCATATCGCAACTGCCACGCCCGTAAATCCGCCCGTCTTGCACCGTCGCCTGAAACGCCGGGAAGGTCCAGGCCTGTCCCGCTGCGGGAACCACGTCGGTGTGCCCGGACAGCAAAATCCCCGGCACTTCCCTTGGACCGGTACTGGCGAACAAGTTGGCTTTTTTACCGGTGCAATCCTTGACGATCAACGACTCGATGCCCTTGCTCAGCAGCAGATCGCGCACGTACTCGATCAAGGCCATGTTCGACTCCGACGACACGGTGTCGAAGGCCATCAGCCGTTTGAGAATATCCAGCACGCGAGCTTTCATGAGGCCTTGCTCCGTTGCTCGACGGAAGATGCGAACCGGTTGATGGAAAACGGCAAAATCGAAGTGCTGGTGTTGCCGGTGCTGATCAGTTCGGCCATCACGTCGCCCACGCCCGGACCGAGCTGGAAGCCATGACCGGAGAAACCGAAGGCATAGAACAAACCATCAACCGTACCGCTTGGCCCCATCACGGGCAGGGAATCGGGCAGGTAGCCTTCTATGCCGCTCCACACGCGGATGATGTTCAGGTTGCCGACACCCGGCAGCAGACGACGCATCTGATCCATTTGATTGAGAATGCTGCGCGGCTCGACATAGGCCCGGCGGTTGAGCATGTCCGGTTCGCTGCGATAGCCGCCACCAATGATGATGTTGCCGCGGGGTATCTGGCGGAAATAGATCACTTCCTCCGGAATTTTGGTGTACACGCCGATCACCGTCGGCAAGGCGTACGGCACCGGTTCGGTCACGGCCATTTGCGGGCCATGGGTTTCCAATGGCACGGGTTCGCCAAACTGCGCCGAAAGCTTTTGCCCCCAGGCGCCGGCAGTAATCAGCAGGCGCTCGGCGCTGAACTGACGGCCGTCGGTGGTGCTGATGTTGAACTCGCCGCCGACCTTCTGCACCTCGGCCACTTCAGTACGCTCTTCAATCCGCGCGCCAAGGCGTCGTGCTGCCCGGGCAAACGCCGGGGCCGCCAGACGCGGGTTGGCGTGACCATCGTGGGGAGCGTAGGAGCCGCCCTTCACATCAGGGCCGAGGAACGGAAAACGCTTGTGCAACTCGTCGCCACGAAAGATTTTCAAGTCCAACTGCTCCGCCTCAGGGGCGTCGGCATAGGCTTGCAGCTCGGCGATCTCGTCTTCGCGGTAACACACCCGCATATGACCGCTGGCGATGAATTCGAGGTCGTCGTCGATCAGCTCCGGCAGACGCTTCCACAGCGCCCAGGAGCGGTTGGCCAATTCCAGCTGCCCGAGGTAACGCCCCTGGCGCCGCACGTTGCCGAAATTCACGCCGCTGGCGTACTGACCGATCTGGTCGCGCTCCAACAGAATTACCGACTGCCCGCGCTGGCGCAGGAAAAACGCCGCCGCCGAGCCCATCAGGCCGCCGCCGACAATCACGACATCGGCTTTGTGTAGCGTCATGACGACACCTCCTCGGTGAGCATCGAAAGGGGTTTGACCGGTGCCTGACCGCGCTGACGACCGACCTGTTCCACGCAAACGCCGGCGGCCGCGGCAATCACTTCAGCCCCGGCCTGGGAGCAATAACGCCCCTGGCAGCGGCCCATGCCGACCCGGCTGAACGCCTTGGCCCGGTTGACTTCACAAGCGCCTTTTTCCCGGACCACGGCACGCAATTCGCCCGCGCTGATCATTTCGCAGCGGCAGACGATGGCCGTGTCCGGCAACGCTTTGGCTTGCGCCGCCGGCCAGGGAAACGCCTGGGCCAGGCCGAGACGAAACTGATCCATTACCGCCAGCGCGTGCCGTTGTTCGTCGCGCAACCCGATGTTCACCGGTTGCTGAAGATCCTCCAGCAGCGCCATGGCCACTAGCCTTCCGGCGTGCTCGGCGGCATCGGCACCGCGAATTTTCGAACCGTCGCCGGCGGCATATACACCGCTGACCGAGGTCCGACCGTCTTCATCGACGGCCAGCCACCATTGGCTGGAGGCCTCGTCAAAGCGCATACGGCACCCGGCCAGGTCGGCCAATTGGGTTTCCGGGCGCAAGTGATAACCCAGTGCCACGGCATCGCAATCCACCGTCAAAGTCTCACCGCGCGCCGTGAGCACGCGTACGCCACTGACACCGTTGGCCGCATCGCCGAGCACTTGAAGCGGAGAAATGCCCAGGTGCACCGGAATTTTCGCTCGGTAGAGCTGCGCCAGCAGTTTCATCCCGGTGAACAGCAATCCGGGGCGCGCCAACAGCTTGGGCAATGCGCCAATTCGCTTGCTCAACGGCGAGGTGTCGAGCACCGCCGCGACCTTGGCCCCGGCTTTCACATACTGACTGGCGACCAAATACAGCAACGGCCCGCTGCCCATGAACACCACGCGGTGGCCGATGGACACGGCCTGGGACTTGAGCGCGATCTGCGCCCCGCCGAGGCTGTAAGTGCCCGCCAATTGCCAGCCTTCGATTGGCATCAAACGGTCGGTGGCGCCGGTGCACAGGATCAGCGCGTCGTAATCCACTGTCGAATGCTTGCCTTGGCTGACACAGCACAATTGCCCCGGCGTCAGGTTCCATACCAGCGTGTCCGGGCGATAGCCGATCTGCCGGCGCAAGCGGTCGAAGCTCTGGTGCAGGTCGTTGGCCTTGGCGGCTTCGGTGCCATACAGCGTGGCGTAATCACGGGTAAAACCTTCGGGCTGGCGACGGTAGATCTGCCCGCCATCCCGCCGATTCTCGTCAATCAGGATGGGCTTGAAACCAGCGGCGACCAGGGTTTCGGCACAACGTATGCCGGCCGGCCCGGCACCGACAATGACTATCCGCGCAGTGGCCATATCGCCTCCGGTTGTGTGGTGACAATATCCAGCCCTTCACGGACCTCATTGGAACAGGCGCGCAGACGCTCGCCGCTGCGGGTCCAGACCCAACAGTCCTGACACGCGCCCATCAGGCAGAAACCGGCGCGCCGGCCCGAATCGAATTCCGATTGGCGCAACGCCGAGCCCTGAGTCAGCAATGCGACCATCAGCGTATCGCCCTGCAGCGCCTCGATGGGCTTGCCGTCTACCTGCAGTTTGATGGTGGGCCGGCCCTGTTCGGCCAGCCTTACGAAACGCCCGTTCATGCATAGGCTCCCGTGATCATGCTGTTGGAATCCTTCTGGGTTTTCAGCAACTCGGCACTGTCGTGATGACAAAGGACTTCACTGCCGCCAACAATCAACCGACGGTCCGGAGGGACGCAATTGCACAGGCCGTCAACCCGCACCGGGCAACGATTGAGGAAAGTGCACAGCCCAGGCACATTGGCTTTTGCCCCAATCGGCGGCAGCGTGCCGCAGGTCGTTGTTCCACAGCCTTCCAGCCAGCCCTGGCGCAACTCCGGCACCGAATGGATCAACAGGTCGGTGTAGGGATGGAACGGCGCCTGGGCGTACGACTGGCGAGTGCCGGCCTGAATCTTGTGGCCGCTGTACATCACCACAATATCGTCGCACAGCGCTCGCACGGTGGAGATGTCATGGCTGATGAACAGATAGGACACGCCCAGTTGCTGACGCAGGTCGCGCAACAGTTCGAGAATCGCCGCACCCACCACGGTATCCAGCGCCGAGGTCACTTCATCGCACAGAATCAGATCCGGCTTGGCGGCCAGGGCCCGGGCCAGATTGACCCGTTGCTTTTGCCCGCCGGAGAGTTCGTTCGGACGGCGTTCAGCCATGGTTCGCGGCAAGCGCACCAGATCCAGTAGCTCGCCGATACGCTCGCGCAACGCGGCCCCCTTAAGGCCGAAGTACATTTTCAGCGGACGACTCAGAATGGTGCTGACGCTGTGCATCGGGTTGAGTGCGGTGTCGGCATTCTGGAAGACCATTTGAATGCGTCGGAACTGCTCATCGGTGCGCGACGACAGGCTGCCCCCCAAGGGTTGGCCATCGAAGGTCAGACCGCCGAGAGCGGGCTCCAACAATCCGGCCACCACCCGTGCCAGGGTTGACTTGCCAGAGCCCGACTCACCGATCACGCCGATGGCCTGGCCTCTGCGAACCGTCAGGTCGATGTCTTCCAGCACGCGAATGGCCGGCATGCCTTGCGCGTTCTTGTTGCCGTAACCGGCGGTCAGGCCCTGGATAGTCAGTAAAGGCGCATCTTCAGCGATACCGCAGGGTGGACGGATCGTGGTGTCCGGCCGTGCTGCCGCCAGCAAGCTGCGGGTGTATTCGTGGGCCGGGCCTTTGAGCAATGGCGCCGTGGCACTCTGTTCGAAGATTTCGCCACCATTGAGCACCACGATCTGATCAGCCATCTGCGCGACCACAGCGAGGTCGTGGGATACATAGACTGCCGTCGCGCCACGTTCGCGTACCACCCGTTTGAAGGCACGCAGCACGTCGATCTGGGTCGTCACATCGAGTGCCGTGGTCGGTTCGTCGAGCACCACCAGCAGTGGATCGCTGATCAGTGCCATGGCCGCCATCACCCGTTGCAGTTGCCCGCCGGAGACCTGATGCGGGTAGCGCTGGCCAATGCGATCGGGGTCTGGCAGGGCCAGGTCGCGGAACAACTCGATGGCTTTGGCCTCAAGCACCGTCCGGCTGCCCAGACCATGAATCAACGCGCCCTCCACCACTTGGTCGATGAGTTTTTTCGCCGGGTTGAACGCCGCCGCAGCGCTTTGCGCGATGTACGACACCCGATTGCCGCGCAGGCCTTGCAGCTCGCTTTCGCTCAACGCAAGCATGTCGTGTTCGCCGATTTGCACCACGCCACCTGCCAGCCGACAACCGCGCCGGGCATAACCGAGCAACGCCAGGGCAATGGTGGTCTTGCCGGAACCAGACTCACCGATCAACGCCAGTACTTCACCTTTTTGCAGGGAGAAGCTGACGCCCTTGACGATTTCCACCTCGCCGAGTTCGCCACAGGCGACTACTCGCAGGTCCTGGACTCGAATCAATTCGCTCATTTCAATGGCCTCCCGAACGTCGACTACGTCGCGACGACAGCCGGTCGATAAACAGATTCACACCGATGGTCAGCGTGCCGATGGCCAAAGCCGGAATCACGATGGCCGGCGCCCCTTGGTTGAGACCACCGATGTTCTCGCGCACCAGCGAGCCGAGGTCGGCATCTGGTGGTTGCACGCCCAGACCCAGGAAGCTCATGCCGCTGAGCAACAACACGATGAAACCGAAGCGCAGCCCCAAATCAGCCAACACCGGGTTGAGCATATTCGGCAGGATTTCCACGCAGGCGATGTACAGCCGACGCTCGCCGCGAGTACGGGCCACTTGCACGTATTCCAACGCTTCGATGTTCACCGCCATGCTGCGGGCAATACGGAACGCGCCCGGGGTAAAACTCAATACCGCCGTGCAGATCAGCAAGGTGACCGAGGAGCCGAAGGCCGAGACCATGATCAGCGCCAGCATCTTGCTCGGGATCGAAATGAAGGCGTCCATCAGGCGACTGATCAACTCATCCAGCCACTTTGGTGAAACCACCGACAGCAACGCAAAGCTGGTCCCCAGACCGCTGGCCATTACCGCGGCCACCAATGCCAGGCCGACAGTGAAGCGTGCGCCGACGAGGATCCGGCTGAGCATGTCGCGGCCCAGGTAATCGGTGCCTAACGGGTAAGCAGCACTCAGGTTGTCGAAGACATTATCAGAGACCACTTCCCCGACCGGATGTGGCGCCAACCACGGGCCGAAGATGGCCACCAGCAACCAGATCACACACATCGCGGCGCCGATCAGGCCGAGCCAGGACGATCCGTGGGAAACCTTGCCCAGCGCTAATTTGGTAGTAACCGGCGATTTCACAATGAGATTGTTCATTGATTTCTCAGCCTCGGATTGGAAAGAATCGCGCACAGGTCGGCAATCAGTACCAACGTCAGATACGCCGTACAAAACAACATGGTGCAGGCTTGAACCAGTGCCATGTCGCGGTTGGTCACTGCATCGACCATGAGGCTGGCGATGCCGGGGTAGTTGAAGATCGTCTCGACGATTACCACCCCGCCCAACAGGTAGGAAAGGCTCAGGGCGATGGCATTGGCAATCGGCCCGATGGCATTGGGCAAGGCATGGCGCAGGACGATCCGCATCTTGCTCACGCCTTTGAGCCGGGCCATTTCCACGTAAGGACTGTCGAGCTGATCGATCACCGCCGCCCGGGTCATGCGTGCCATTTGCGCGACGATGACGCAGCACAGCGTCATCACCGGCAACGCGTAAGTGCGCATGAATTGCCAGGGTGAAGTGATGTCACTGGCATACGACAGTGCCGACAACCAGCCCAGGTTCACCGCGAATATCAGCACCGCCAGGGTCGCTACCAGAAACTCCGGCACCGCTACCATGGTCAAGGTCAAAAAGCTGAGGAAACCGTCGATGCGCCCGCCCCGCCCCATCGCCGAACCAATGCCCAGGATCAACGCCACCGGTACTGATACCAGAGCCGTGGCGGCCGCCAGCATCAGGGTGTTAGGCACCCGCCCGGCCATCAACTCACTGACCGGCATGGCGTTGGAAACGGACAGCCCCATGTCACCGCTGAGCAGGCTCATCAACCAGTGCAGGTAGCGCAACACACCAGGCTGATCCAGCCCCATTTTCAGGCGCAAGGCTGCCACTTGTTCCGGCGTGGCGAACTGCCCCAGAGACTGTTGCGCCGCGTCCCCCGGCAGCACCGCCGTGATGGCGAAAACCACCATGGACACAATCAACAAGGTCACGATCGCCGCGCCCAGGCGCCGGCCGATCAACCACAGTGTGTTGCTATTCATCACCCTATCCTCATGCAATATCGCTGCAGCAAAAACCGACTTTCATCAAGCGTCCAGCCAGACCTGCTCGGAGAACATGTAGCCCATGAAACCTCCCAGGGGGTTGGTGCCATAGCCTTTGACGCGCTGATCGGCGCCATCGATGTTGCTGATAAACACCGGCACGCCGATACCGCTGTGCTCATGCACCAGGGTTTGCATGTCTGCGTACATCTTGCCGCGCTTGGCCTCGTCAGTTTCGCCTCGGGCCTGTATCAGCAGCTGGTCAAACTGATCGTTTTTCCAGCCGGACTCGTTCCAGGGTGCTGTCGACTGGAAGAACTGCGAGAACAGCATGTCGGCATTGGGCCGTGGGTTGATGTTGCCGAAACTCAGCGGGTGCTTCGCCCAATGGTTGGACCAGTAGCCATCGCTCGGCAGGCGGTTGACGTCGAGCTTGAGCCCGGCCTCTTTGGCTGACTGCTGCAGCAACACAGCGATGTCCACCGAACCGGTTGCGGCCGGCGAGCACATCAGCGGCATGGTGATGCTTTCCATACCGGCCTTTTTGAGCAGGAACTTGGCCTTTTCCGGGTCGTAGGCACGTTGCGGCAGGTCGGCGTTGTAGAAGCGTGCACCGGGTGCGATCGGGTGATCGTTGCCGACCCTGGCGAAGCCACGGAATATCGCCGACTTGATCTGTTCCCGGTCCAGCAGCAACTTCATCGCCTCGGTGAATTCCGGGCTTTTGCCTGGCAACTGGTCCTGACGGATGATGAGGTCGGTGTAGTTACCCGACGGCGAGTCCACGACCCGATGCTTGGTGCTGGCCTTGATGCGGATCGTTGAGCGCGGGTTAACTTCGTTGCAGATGTGTACGTCGCCCGACAACAGAGCGTTGATCCGCGACGGCTCATCGGCAATGGCAATAAATTCGATTTCATCCAGATAGGGCAAACCAGGTTTCCAGTAATTGGTATTGCGCACACCAATCGAACGCACCCCGGGCTTGAACTCCTTGGCCTTGAACGGGCCGGTTCCGATGCCCAGGCTGAAATCGCTCGTCCCCTCGGGAACGATCAACATGTGAGAGATGGCAAGAACCGATGGCAGCTCAGCATTTGGGCCGCTCAACTGTATCTGCACCTCATGGGTGCCGTTGGCCTTGACTTCGGCGAACTGCGACGCCAGCGGCAGGACCTTGGAACCGGTGATTGGATCCTTGTGCCGCAGCAGAGAGAACACCACGTCGGCGGCTGTCAGAGGCTTGCCGTTGTGGAAGACCACTTCCTTGCGCAGGGTGATCACCCAGAGCGTGGCGTCAGTGGTGTCGATACGCTCGGCCAACTCGAGTTGCGGCACCATATGGCTGTCGAAACGCGTCAGGCCGTTGTAGAACATGTAATGGCGCACGTAGTCGGTGGACGATGACCCTTTGGCCGGGTCCAGCGTATCGGCGGTGGAACTGGACGAGCCGGCGACGCGGATACGACCGCCGGGTTTGCCTTTGCCAGGGCTTGCGGCTTCCTCGGCAAACAGCTTGCCGGCAGCGCCGAACAGGCTACCGGCGCCTACTGCGGCCACCCCGGCCAACCCCAGCATTTGCAATGCATTGCGGCGTGACATGCCGCGATTGAGCCCTTCGAAAATGCGCAGACTTTCTTCCCCTGTGATCAACTGGGAGTCGATACTATTTTTGTTGTCAGTCATGTCAGTTCTACCTTTCGAAAAGTGATAAGGCTCGAGTGCGCGCGATAAATGGTGTGTGGTTGAAACGTAAAGCAAATACCTTGAACTCAGTGCAGGTAGTCCTGCAGGCGGTAATACGCACCGACCAGGGGCAGGAACCAGGGTTTGCCGAAATGCCCGGGGATGGCCGGCCAGTCGAGTTCGCGCCAGGGATTGGCTTCGACCTTGCCGGCCATGACCTCGGCCATGACCTGCCCCATGTGCACCGACATCTGTACCCCATGACCGCTGTAACCCATGGAGTAATAAACGCCTCCATGCTGACCGGCCCGTGGCAAACGATCAGAGGTCATGTCCACCAACCCGCCCCAGCAATAATCGATCTTCACGCCTGCCAACTGCGGGAACATCTGCACCATCGCCGCTTGCAACACTTTGCCGCTCTTGGCGTCGGAAACGCTGTCAGACATGGCAAACCGTGCACGACCACCAAACAGCAAGCGGTTGTCTGGCGTCAGGCGGAAGTAGTTACCGATCATGCGGCTGGTGACATAGGAACGCCGTGCCGGCAGCAAGCTGTCGATCAGGGACTGCGGTAGCACCTCGGTGGCGATCACGAAACTGCCCACCGGCACGATCCGCCGCCGATACCAACCCAATCCGCCCTGCTGGCACGTGCCGGTAGCCAGCAGAACCTGTTTGGCATGCAGTGAGCCCTTGGTGGTGTTGACCTGATAGCCGCCGGCACGGGCCTTCCAGTCCGTCACCGACACGCCCTGAAAGATCAACGCACCGTGACGTGCGGCCGCCTCGGCCAGACCGACACCGAAGCGCCCGACATGCATCTGCACGCCGTTGCGCTGCAGCAAGCCTCCATGAAACTGGGCCGAGTTGACTTCAGCACGAGTCTCTTGCGCAGACAGCAACTCGACCTCGGCATCGACCTCCCGCCGAATCAGTTCGCAAGTGCGCGCCAGGCCTTCGTAATGCATCGGTTTGGCGGCCAGTTTGAGCTTGCCATTACGCTTGAGGTCGCAGGCAATCTGCTCCTGCTCTACCAGCGAGACGACACTCTGCACGGCGCTTTCATAGGCCAGGTAATAGGCTCGCGCTTTATCAGCGCCGAGGCTGGCGCTGAGTGCCGCGTAGTCCTGGGCAACGCCGGTGTTGCACTGACCGCCATTGCGCCCTGACGCCTCGCCGATTACCCGCCCCGCTTCCAGCACCACCACACTGGCCCCCTTCAAGGCCAGGGCGCGGGCCGCCGCCAGGCCGGTGAGACCACCACCGACGATGGCCACATCGACCTGCCCAGGCAACGCACCGAGCTGGGCACCGGTGAATACCGGTGCGGTATCGAGCCAATAGGACTCACTGCCCATGTCTAACCCCTTTTACCTTGAAGAGTGCCCTGAGACTTAGAGACCGACCAACCCGGCCAAACCGCCGATATCGGGGATCTGGTGGTAGCCATAGACCGCATTCGCCGGCTGCTCGTGACCACGGGCAACGAAGGCTTTGTTCTTGATCTTCATGTCGTGGGCCGGCATCAAGTCATAGCGGAAGCTTGAAGACACATGCAGAACATCCTCCGGCCCGCAGCCGAGGTTATCGAGCATGAACTCGAAGGCAGCCAGGCGCGGCTTGTAGGCCTGGGCTTGCTGGGCGGTGAAGACCTTGTGGAAGGGCGCGCCGAGCTTGTCGACGTTGGACATGATCTGCTCGTCCATCGCGTTGGAGAAAATCACCAGCGGAATTTTGTCGGCGATTTTCGCCAGGCCGGCCGGCACGTCGGCATGTGGACCCCACGTTGGTACGGCGTCGTAGTAGAGCTGGCCTTCGCCTTTGTACTCGATGCCCCAACGCTTGCAGACCCGCGCCAGAGAGGTCTTGATAATCTCATCATACGGCCGCCAGTCACCCATCACCTGATCCAGACGATAGGCGGAGAAGTCCTTGACGAATTGATCCATTTGCCCGGCAGGGACACGGTCGGCGAACAGTTCGCGCGTCATGTTTCCCATTTGAAAGTTGGTCAACGTGCCGTAGCAGTCAAAGGTAATAAACTTGGGTCGAAGAAAGCTCATGAGTGCAGTCCTGGATGATTGTTGAGGTCATGACGGGGCAAGCAGTTACACCGTTCGGGAAGCATCGGTGCAACGCTGCATCACGGATTTATTACAACACCAAGAGACCATGCATAAACTGTTAAAAGTATAGGCTGCTTGGTACAAACCACCGTTTTGCAGGGCTTGCTCAGCAGACTTTGCGGGATGCTCCAGACTCAGGCACTCCACCCCTGTTTCTATGCCTTTGCGGACTGTTATGGTGCATCGACGATGCCATGCACAACGCAACGTGCGGCAGAATCTACGACTGGTGGAACGAGAATGGGCGCATCCCCCGAGGATACGCCCGCTGATTGTGCTGCGAGGGAGAGGCGGGGCCAATTACCACCGGAGTCGGTGTTCGCTGTAACAGGGAAGCGCTCGAATGAGCGAAACTTGATACCTGAAAGAAAAGATGTAATCCCCTCAACAGATATTTGAATAACACCGATCATGCATCGCCAACCGGTGCTGGCCAACGAAGTGATCCATGCTGCTTCTCGCCCTGATCATGCTTTCAATGCATCTTCCAGAAATGTCACCAATGCCTGTACGCGAGGGCTGCGAAGTTTGCGTGAGGGCACCAACAGGTTGATCGGTGCGCTGTCGAATTGCCAATCCGCCAACACCCGTATCAGGCTGCCGTTGGCGATTGCGTCACTGACATCCCACTGCGAACGTAGCACCAACCCCAAGCCTTGCTCGGCCCAACGCCGGGCTACGCTTCCATCGTTGCTCAACAATACTGGTTCGATGCGCAACGTTTTGCGCCCCTGCCCCTTTCGCATATGCCACAGCGTGACATCTTCATCATTCTCACGAATGCAAATGCAGCGATGCTCGGCGAGTTGCTCCGGCGACGACGGCACACCGTGTTGCTCTAGATAGGCCGGGCTGGCGCATAACCATCGATTGTTTGACGTGAGGGGTCTGGCGACCCACAGGCTGTCGTTGAGGTTACCGATGTGAATCACCGCATCGCTGTCGTGACGATCAGGCCACGGCGTTTCACGTAAATCCAAGTGCAGGCACAGCTGTGGATGCAACCTGGCAAAACGCGCCAGCAGCGGCGCAATGCGCTGTCGCCCATAGCCGAACGGTGCCGCCAGCCTGAGTGTGCCCACCAGCCGCTCGTCTTGTTGCTTGAAGGATTCCGGGAGCGCATCCAGCTGCTCCAGCAAGATCGCGCATTCACGGGAGAAACGCTCACCATCGGCAGTAAGACTCAGACGCCGGGCATCGCGATTGGCCAGGGTCAGCCCCAGCAGCGTCTCCAGTTTACGTAGACGCATGGACAGCGCCGGTGGCGTGACATTGAGGACTCTGGCAGCAGCGCTTAAAGACTCGGAGCGCGCCAGCGTTACGGCCAGACGCAGGTCTTCGACGGAGATCATTCAATTTTACTTAATGATTGATGACTATCCATTGAACCACAACTTCAAGACGGCTGAGTAGAGTGACCCCATACCCAGCCACCTGAGTTCTGTCATGTCAGCCCCTATTGCCTCCCTCGATACCCCCATCGCGATAATCGATGTCCCGCGAATGCAGCGCAATATCCAGCGCATGCAGCAACGCATGGACACCTTGGGTGTGCGTTTGCGCCCGCACATCAAAACCAGCAAATGCCTCCCCGTGGTCAAGGCACAGATAGACGCTGGCGCAAGCGGTGTCACGGTTTCCACCCTGAAAGAAGCTGAGCATTGTTTCGCTGAAGGCATCAGCGACATTTTCTATGCCGTTGCAATAGCGCCTGGCAAATTGGTCCAGGCACTGACACTCAGGCGCAAAGGCTGCAAGCTGAGCGTGCTCACCGACAGTGTCATGGGGGCTCAAGCCATCGTCACCTTCGGACAGAAACACGACGAACGATTCGAGGTCTGGATCGAGATAGATTGCGACGGCCATCGATCCGGTCTGACCGTTGAAGACAACGCACTCATAGACGTCGCACGTGTCCTTGTTGAGGGGGGCATGCAATTGCGAGGCGTGATGACCCACGCCGGATCCAGTTACGAACTCGACAATCTTGAAGCGCTACAGATTTTGGCCGAACAGGAACGCTTCCTCTGCGTCAGCGCCGCCGAAAGAATCCGCGACACCGGGATGGCGTGTCCAGAGGTCAGCATCGGCTCCACTCCCACGGCACTATCGGCACTGAGTCTGGAAGGCGTCACTGAAGTACGCGCAGGCGTCTATGTGTTCTTCGACCTGGTAATGCACAACATCGGTGTCTGCCAGACAGACGAGTTGGCACTGAGCGTGCTGACCACCGTCATCGGCCACCAGCACGATAAAGGCTGGATCATCACCGATGCCGGCTGGATGGCCATGAGTCGTGATCGCGGCACGCAACGCCAGCGACAGGACTTCGGTTACGGACAGGTGTGTACCGAAGCTGGCGACTGGATCGAGGGCGCGCTGGTCACTGGCGCCAATCAGGAACATGGAATCATCACCCTTGGAGCGACCAAGAGCGCCAACATCGTAGAGCGCTTCCCCATCGGCAGCCGTCTGCGCATTCTGCCCAACCATGCATGTGCCACAGGCGCGCAATTTCCGGACTATCACGCCTGTGACGCCGAGGGCGTCGTGCACACCTGGAGTCGCCTACATGGCTGGTAATCAAACAGGTCCGATCGACTTAATCCACACGGCTAATGCAGCAGCTCCGGGCGGACACTACTCCCAAGCGGTATTGCACGAGGGAGTTCTATATATGTCCGGGCAACTGCCGGTACGCGCGAATGGCGACCACAGTGCCGACCAACCGTTTGAGGTTCAAGCATCAATCGCCCTCGATAACCTCGTGGCGATCCTCAGCGAAGCAGGCCAGAGCACGAGTGACCTCTTGAAGGTCACTGTCTATGTCGTCGGGATAGAACACTGGCCCGCCTTTGATCGGATTTATGCCCATTACCTGGGTGAACATCGGCCAGCACGCGCCGTGGTACCCGTTCCGGTCTTGCATCATGGTTACTTGATCGAAATCGAAGCACTGGCCCGCGGTGGACAAAAGGAGACCTACCTATGACCGATGACAATCATCGAGGAGCCCTCATGAACCCGCAAAAAAGCGATGTCCTGATTATCGGTGGCGGCATCATAGGCTCGACGTCGGCGGCAGCTGGAACTGGCCAACCGTTCCTGGGCGTTGTGGAAAGGACTGCCGGAGCTGATCGACGACGACCTCGAATTCATCGCCAGCGGCCATATGCGTGTGTGTGTTATCGCGAAGATGAAATTGCTGAACTGGAGGCCTATGCGGCGGCCCCGGAGGCCCGTGAACTGGACTTGCAGATCCTCACCGGCAAGGCCTTGCATGCCCGCTTCCCGTTCCTCGGCCCGGAGGTCAAGGGCGGCTCCTATGCTCCCCACGATGGCTACGCCAACCCGCGTCTGGCGGCGCCGGCCTTTGCCCGGGCAGCACGCCGTCTTGGTGCGCGGATCGAAGAGCGCACCGAGGTCGCCGAGGTGCAGAAGGTCAATGACGAATTCACCACCTTCTGCGTTTGATACCTGGTGCCTTTGTTCGCTTCGACATTCTGGCCGATTGCGGGTTGGCCGGCTGGCTTGAGAGCCTGGGGTTGCAGTGCGTCGACAGAGCGCCGCGAATGGTTCTCGGAGTGCCCCCGCAATCACGCGGCGCAATCAAGCAATTTGCTCTGGTTACTCAAGCTATCGGCTAGCGATCACGACCGCCAGCAAGGGTTTTATCTGAACGCAATACCAACGTAAGCGGCTCAGTTGCATTGATGCAAAGTTAGCCCGGCAGATACAGCAGATTATCCTTTGCCGACTTGAACAACGGCATATTTTGCCTGAGCCATTTTGTTAGTTTATTGATGTGACAGGGCCCTAGGGATGTACTGGTCGCTACGGTGATGCTCTGACTCGCGACCTCCCCGGCCCTGCTGTTCGCGGCGCCTATTACCGCTCCAAGGAGCTAGTTGGATGACAACACAATCTTCGAATAACTACAGCGTTGATCCACAAACGTCTCACAAGTTTTATATCAACGGCTGTTGGTCTTCCCCTGCAATCCCGGCAAGTTTGCCGGTGGTCAATCCGGCAAGTGAAGCCGTTGTTGCTGAGGTCGCGCGCGGGTCTGCCGAGGATGTTGATCGGGCAGTAGCCGCGGCGCGTGCAGCGTTTCCAGGTTGGTCTGCTTCCTCGGCAGAGTCGCGTGCGCTTGTCCTTGGAAAGATCTACGATCTCATCCTTGAGCGAAAAGAGGTTCTTGCGCAGGCCCTCTCTCTGGAAATGGGCGCTGCCATCGGTTTCGCACGGGCAATGCAAGTACCTCTGGCGGCCGAACACGTTCGGGTCGCACGTGACCTCCTGTCCACCTATCGTTTCCAAACGGTTGAAGGCGGCACCGCGATTGAACGTGAACCCATAGGCGTCTGCGGGCTCATCACTCCGTGGAACTGGCCGCTTTATCAAATCACCGCCAAAGTCGCCCCGGCGATTGCTGCCGGGTGCACAGTGGTCTTGAAACCAAGCGAACTGTCGCCACTAAGCGCCCTTCTTTTTGCACAACTGGTACATGACGCAGGCCTACCGCCTGGCGTCTTCAACTTGGTGAACGGAAGTGGTCCCGAGGTCGGCGCAGCCATGGCGGCGCATCTCGATATCGATATGATTTCAATTACCGGCTCAAACCGCGCAGGCGCTCTGGTTGCACAGGCGGCCGCCCATACGGTGAAACGTGTCACACAAGAACTGGGAGGCAAGTCGCCGAATCTTTTTCTTCCCGACGCCGACTTCGCCAAAGCCGTCCCGCTGGGAGTGATGTCTGCCTTTCGCAACGTCGGACAATCGTGCAGCGCCCCGACAAGAATGATCGTTCCAAAGGACCGGCTGGCGGAGGTCGAATCGCTGGCTGCCGCAACCGCCAATGCAATCATCGTGGGTGATCCGCAATCGGAAGATACGGTACTGGGTCCGATTGCCAACGAGGCGCAGTTCAACCGCGTGCAAGCAATGATCGAGACCGGCCTGAATGAGGGGGCAAAACTCGTTTGCGGCGGACCAGGACGAGTGCCGGGTTTTGAAAAGGGCTTCTACACCCGACCGACTGTTTTCTCCGAGGTGAATTCCGCCATGCGGATCGCCCAAGAGGAAATTTTTGGCCCAGTGTTGTGCATTATTCCGTATGAGACGGTCGATGAGGCGGTCGCTATCGCAAACGACACGGTATATGGGCTGGGCGCCCATGTTCAGGCGCAGAACCTTGATCTTGCGCGTGTCGTTTCCTCTCGTATTCGAGCAGGACAAGTGCATCTGAACTACCCCGCCTGGAATCCAATGGCTCCGTTCGGTGGCTATAAGCGATCGGGTAATGGTCGTGAGTACGGTGTCTACGGCTTTGAGGAGTATCTGGAAACCAAAGCAATCATTGGCTTTGGCGGATCGCTGGATTCGCCTTCGCGCACATAGGACCCATTGTTCCCTTCGCGTGGCTTGCCCGCTAAGAATTCACCGCGGTTTTCAGGTATTACGCGTTATCGTTCTTCGCGGGCAAGCCTCGCTCCTACAGGTTTTGCGGCGCATCAGGCAACAGCCCTGCTTTCTGAAAAGGTACGACCATGGAGACAATCAGGAATCAGCCCTCGATAGAACTGCACGCCGCTCAGCGCGACGAACTGGAAACCATCGAGAACCTGATGCAGTTCTACGTGTATGACTTCAGCGAATGGTTGCCACTGAAACTCGGGGATCATGGCTTCTTCAACATCCAGCCCAAACTGGATTACTGGCGCAACCCGGCAACCAGGCCGTTTCTGATCAAGGTTGACGGCGAGCTTGCCGGTTTCGTGACCGTGGATAACGAAACCCATATCGTCGGTGCTGAGTACAACATCGGCTACTTTTTTGTCAGCCGACGCTTTCGTGGCCAAGGCGTCGCGAAGTTTGTCGTCTCCGCCCTCTTGAACCGGTTCCCCGGTCAATGGCAGATTTTCCACATCGATGCCAATCAGCCTGCGCGGCTGTTCTGGGCCAGGGTGATGCCTGATCTCACGGGCTCAGCATTCACCGTGCATCAACTGGCAGTGGACGGCTACCCCTGCACCGTTTACCGCTTTAAAAGATCGCACGCCCTGTAGGAGCGAGGCTTGCCCGCGAAGAACGATGACGCAGTCCTGCCATTTGTCCGCGTGATGGCTTTCGCGGGCAAGCCTCGCTCCTACGGGGGGCGAATTCCCGCGACGCCCCAGCCAGCCACGCCTGACTTTTTAATTCCAAAACCACTTTGTCCGACAATATGTAGTGAGCAAAAATAATCACTACAAAACCGTTGACGCCTCCGATTTGCCCTTGCATGATGCAGACATCTCCCCGATCGGGAGTAAGGCAACACGTTTGAGCAAGCTCGTCTGACCGCCGAGCTGTTTTTCCCGGATACACGCTGCCCACAAGGCAGATTGAAGAAGCTGACCTGGCCTGAACGTCCAGTACAAAGGACGAGAAGCGCTGGCGATCAATCCTCATGAAGCTTGTGGCCGACCCTGAAAGCGTCGGCAGTGGCCTCCAGGTTTTCGCCGCTTCTCTTCGTTGTGACGCTATTGCGTAGCAGTTATTCAACACGACTACATGCAGCAGACGCGGGACCCCGTCGTATTGACGGCCGACCGCTGACGTCCTGGTTTCGGTGCCAGGGATCAACTAACCGATGGGCTACTTGTATTAGCGAATCAACTTTGAAAGATCACCAAATGGTCAAGGGGCTTACAATGAATCTGAACAATCAACCTACTATCGATGAACTGGCTCGCTTGTTCGCTGCGCAAAAAGACAGCCAGGACAGCCATATTCTGTGGATCAGCAAATCGGGCCAGGTTCATATCGACTGCCTGTCGCCCCATGCCCACGAAGCAGAGTTCGACCAGAACAACCAGAACCTGCTCGCCCGACTGAAGATGTACCGTCGCGGCCAGGGTTATGTCGGCAAGAAGGCCGCGGCCGACAAGGACTTCATCGGTAATGTGCTGCAAACGCTGAAACAGGCGTGGGCATCGATGCAGAACCAGAACGAAGTTCGGGTGATTGATCGGTTGTATTGATATCCCCCCTCAGTAAAGAAAGAAGGCCCCGCTCGGAATATCGAGCGGGGCCTTTTCGTTTGTCTCGTGCGCACCAAATAAAGCTATGGTTAACCGTATGCCCTGCTGGATCCCTGGAGGCTTGCGATGAACAGAATCCTGACATTCATAGTGTTGGCAATGGCCAATGTTGCCCACGCGAACACCCTCCCTGGCATTCCCTCATTCGATGTGGACTGCCCCGGTAAAGTCGTCGTCCATGCGGATCAGGACGGCCCGGTATTGATCAACAGTAAAGAGGCGGAAACCAAAGCCATCAACGATCGCCGCTTCGAAGCCAAGGGTTCGGGCATCACGCTCTCGATCATCCTCGCCGATGACGATTCAGTGACCGTGACCTCCACCGGCAAGGCTCCCAATGGGCTGTGCCAATCAGTGGATGACTGACTTCGCCGACTCGACCGCAGCCGCGCCCAACACCAGGTCCATGAAGGCCACAGACGCCGCACTGTGATAGTTGTTTTTGCGCCGAAGCAGCGCGGCCCCTCGGTTGGGCGCCTCCCCCAGCAGCGGAATTTTGCGCAATGCCCGTTCCGCAGTGGCGATAGGCTCCGGGAGGATGGTGGCCATTGGCGCGTGACGAATGACCTCCAACAGCGTACTCACCGAGTTCACCTCGATCGCCACCTTGGGTGTGATGTTCTGTTGCCGAAAATACCCGTCGATGGAGGATCGGGTGATGAAGTCCGGCGTCAGCAACGCGAACTCCAGTTGCGCCACCTCCTTTGGCGATAGCGGGCTCTGGCGCTCGTACAACGGATGACTGCGCCCGACCATCACGCCCAAGGTCTCGACAAATGCCGGCAGGCACTCGATGTCGGGGCTCCTCACCGGGGTAAAGGCAATGGCGATGTCCAGTGAGTCATCGAGCAACCCGGCCTCGATGTCATCCATCGATAACTCGAAAATCTGCAGATGGATGTTCGCAAACTTCGCCACGTAGTCACGCACCAGCGGCCCCACCAGATACGCCATGAACGTTGGCGTCATGGCCAGTCGCAAAGTGCCGCGAGACAAGTCCTTCACGTCATGCAGCGCACGTTTTCCCGCTTCAAGTTCCACCAGTACCCGACGGGCACTTTCGATATAGGCCTGCCCCGCATCGGTCGGCTTGACCGTGCGCGAGGTGCGGTCGAACAGGCTGACGCCGAGGGTTTCCTCCAGCTGCCGGATCTGCTGGGACAGCGTCGGTTGGGAGACATGCAACGCCTCGGCGGCGCGGGTGAAGCCGCCGTGGTCGGCGACTGCCAGCAAGTAGCGCAAATGTCGGAGCAGCATGGGGCACACCATCTATAGGCAAGACTTATGCGAAGCATTGTATATCGGTCTTGGACGCTATGAATCAATCGACCGAAGATGGCTCCACTTTCCAGCCACAACCGATAGGAGTCACACCATGCAACAGTCCCACGCTTACCAGGACCCGAGTCTGGCCCTGACCACTTCGATCCTCGATGCCAAGGCACGCAAGAATCTGTCCTGGCAGGACCTGACCGACGGCACCGGCCTGGGTTTGGCCTACGTCACCGCCGCCCTGCTCGGCCAGCATCCGCTGCCGGAAGCCGCCGCCAGGGTGATTGGCGAGAAACTCGAACTGGACGCCGACGCCGTCGCTCGCCTACAGATCATTCCGCTGCGCGGCAGCCTCTCGGGTATCCCGACCGACCCGACCATCTACCGTTTCTACGAAATGATCCAGATCTACGGCACCACGCTCAAAGCCCTGGTTCACGAGCAATTCGGCGACGGCATCATCAGCGCGATCAACTTCAAGCTGGACATGAAGAAAGTTGAAGACCCGGAAGGTGGTTCTCGCGCAGTGATTACCCTGGACGGCAAGTTCCTGCCGTTGCGTCCGTTCTAAGACAACTGTAGGAGCGCGGCTTGCCCGCGAAGAACGCACTGCGGTTTTGCAGGTATTACGCGTCATCGTTCTTCGCGGGCAAGCCTCGCTCCTACAGTTTCTGCGTCTGCCCCCCCCTCACTCATGCAAGGAAGTCAGCCATGAAAGCGCTCATCGAAGGTTTATTGAAGTTCCAGAAAGAAGCCTTCCCGCAACGTACCGACCTGTTCAAACACCTGGCCACCACCCAGCATCCCGGTACCTTGTTCATCACCTGTTCCGACAGCCGTGTGGTGCCGGAGCTGCTAACCCAGCAAGAACCCGGTGAACTGTTCGTGGTGCGCAATGCCGGCAACATCGTGCCCTCTTACAGTCCGCATCCTGGCGGCGTGTCGGCCACGGTCGAATATGCCGTCGCGGTATTGGGCGTCACGGACATCGTAATCTGCGGGCATTCGGACTGTGGCGCCATGACCGCCATCGCCCAGTGCACATGCATGGATCACCTGCCCGCCGTCAGCGGCTGGTTGCAACACGCCGAGTCGGCCAAGGTAATCAATGACTCCCGCCCTCACGCCAGCGACGCAGCCAAGGTAAGTTCGATGGTCCGGGAAAATGTCATCGCCCAACTGGCGAATATCCAGACTCACCCGAGCGTGCGTCTGGCCCAGGAAAAAGGCCTGCTGAACCTGCATGGTTGGGTTTATGACATCGAGACTGGCTCCGTCGATGCGCTGGATGCCAGCCGTCGCAACTTCGTATCGCTGGCCGAACACCCGGACACCTGTGCCGTTTATGGCAAAGCAGTCGAAGCCGCTTGAAGGCTTGGCGCAACGTTACAAAATGGGCAGGCGCGCTACTGCGCCCGTCCATGGCTGCGAACAGGCATGACACTCACTGGATCACCATAGTCATTTGTCGTCTGACGAGGGTGGCCGACGCTCAGTGGTCTCTTCGGCATTCGGTGCTTCTGGAGAATGTCCTGGGGTGAACACGTGAGTGAGCAATTCGCTGGCATCGATATTGACGACACCAGGCACCGAACGGGCCAGAGCAACAGCCTGCTCACACTGCCTGTGAGTGTTGACGCGACCGCTCAATGCCACCGTGCCCGCATGGGTTTTGACATGGACATTCAGGCCAAGGGTGGTTTCGGCCAATGCCAGGGCCGACTTCACCCGGGCGGTAATCCACATGTCGTGAACGACCGTTTCCAGACCATGAGAATAATGTTGAAAGGAATGAAGTTTCATGGCGCAACCCTCCCTTACGTAATCAGATGCGCCGCCCGCCCCACCGCAGAGACGCACACACATTAAGTATAGTGCGTGCCGTGGCCTGCGGTCGGGGGGCGGTCCCTGATCCTGTAGGAGCGAGGCTTGCCCGCGAAGAACGATGACGCGTAATACCTGAAAACCGCGGTGCATTCTTCGCGGGCAAGCCTCGCTCCTACAGGATTTTCACCGTTCTGGAGTGCCGTTTCAACGTTTGACCGACAGACTCGTCTGGGTCATGCGGCTACGGATCGTGAACACACCATCCCCCGAGAGAATCGCGCTGCGCGCAAACAGGCGCCCGCTCTCCCAGTTCGAAAGCCCCAGTTCCGGCTTGTTCAGCGCGTACTGTCCATCGACCCAGCGGGTAATCCCGTTGCCAACAAAAGGCGCATTGACCGCGTTATAGAAACGCTCCTGCGCCGGGGCATCTTCACTGATCAGCGACACAGTGAATTGCGGGCTGTAGCGGTTGAACAAGGCGATGGCCTGGTCCAGGTCGTCGACGATCTTCAGGCTGACTTCCGGGGTTTCTTCCCATTCCCACTCGCGACCCAATTGATCCTCGGGCAGCGGTTCGGCCAACGCTTCGGTCTGATAGCCTTCGGCGCGGTACACCTCGACGCTAGCGGTCTGCCAATCGGCCGGCAAACAGGCCTCGCTCCCCTCGACGATATGCAGCTTGCAGCCCTGGCCCCGAGCGGTGCCGGCCTGTTGCAGTGCATCGAGAAACAGCGGCACCAGTTCGGCAGCGCGATCACGGTGGATCAGGCAGACGTTCAGGGTGTTGCAGACTTTGCGGTCCAGCGAGTTGCGCACCACGGCGGCAAAGCGCTGGGCATCGGCGTCCTTGTCGGCGATCAGCCAGGCGCCACCGGTGCCGTGCAGGCTGACCGCGGTGCCGGCCTGTTGCGCGATGCTGCCCAACTGGCTGACCGCCCGTCCCGAACCACGGGCCACGGCCAATGACAGGCGCCGATCGGCGAACATCGCCCAACCGGCGGCATGATTGACGCTTTCCACCAGTGACACCGCACCGGTCGGCAACCCGGCGTCGGCCAGTGCCGGATTCAATGCATGGGTGACGATGGCCTGGGCGGTGCCCAACGCGTCGCTGCCAATGCGCAGCACTGCGGTGTTACCGGTGCGCAATACACCGGCGGCATCGGCAAAGACATTCGGTCGGCCTTCGAACACGAACGCGACGATGCCCAGCGGCGAGACCACTTGCTCGACTTTCCAGCCGTCGTGCTCGACGCAGCTCACGACCTTGCCGCGAGTGGCCGGTGCATCACGCCAGGCCCGCAGGCCGGCGATCATGTCGCCGCGCATACGCTCATCGGCGAGCAACCGCGTGGTGGAACGCCCGCGAGCCTTGGCCCGCGCGATGTCGGCCAGGTTGGCGGTCGCAATCAAGGCCCAGCAGTCCGGGGTTTCCAGGCGTTGCGCAAAGCGATCGAAGAACTCGCTGATGGCCTGATCCGAGACGCTGGACATCGCGGTGAACGCCGCTTCGGCGCGCTCGATGGCGACCGCCGCCGCTTGCTGGTCCGCCACCGGGATCAACAACAATTCGCCGCTGACCTGCTCCACCAGCAGATGGTCGCCGGGCTGAAAGCGCGCCGCCAGTTCGGGGCTGACGACAGTGACACGATTACCGGAAAAAGGGATTGGCGTGCCAGCGACTAGACGTTCGAGCGCAAGAGACATGAAACGGTTTCACCATGCAGGAGAGCGGCCAGAAAATGTATAGGAAAATCCATGAAGCGTCATTCACCGGGGTGCAGTGGCGGTTACTTTTTTGCCAGTCGAAATACATCTTGCTCCAGGCGATTGCTCCCCTGTTTGCGCCACTTGGCGTTCGCGTCATAGACCACCAGCAGCAAGGGCTCTTCTACGCCGGCGGTGCTGACAAAGGTCATTCCTTCGGCATGATCGCGGCCTTTATCCTCTCCTTGCCCATAAGGAACCTCCAGGGCCGGCGTCAGTTGTTCGCTGAAGACAAAACTTTCGTCTGTTGGTCTGGCGCCGTTGTGCCATCGAAACAAGCTGACAGGCCCGTCGAGGTTCATTGTCGGCCCGGCCAGGATCAACATGTCGTCACCATCGATGCATAAGTCCCTGACGCCGAGTCCATCCAGCTGGAGAAAATGCTTTCGGTATTTGCGCCCCTTGGGCCCGATTTTTTTCAGCGTCAGCGTGTGGACGGCCTTGGGATGGTCTTCGGGTTCGACCTCCAGAACAATGGTCCAGCCCCGCAGCACAGGCCCTCGCAACCCGATAAAAACCCGCTTGCCATTGACCTCGAGGCCTTCGGTATCGAACCCGTTGTCCTTACCGGGAATGTGCAGAAATGCCCCTATATGCTCGTCATCCTTGAGTTCATTGAGCAATTCGTTACCCAGTTGATCGCCGGACAATTGGGCGGCAACTCGAGCATCGTTGATGGTGCTCTTTACCAAAGTGAACGTCCCGTTTTCTTCGACCACCGGAATCCGGGCCAGGAGAAAACGATTGCCATCGCGGCTGACAGTTGCCAGACGCTCGGCGTTTTTCTTCAGGGACTTGGTGCTATCGGGTTTTTTCCGTTTCAAGCTGTGAGACCCCACAACCCAGAGATACCCCGTGTCGCGGTCGTAACTCAAACCTTCCAGGTCTGCCTCAACGAATTCTTCGCCAATCGTCGGGATGACCGGCAGCGTCAACAGGGACGCCAACGGGAACTGTTTGTGCTGGTCAAACAGAAACTCGCCCGCACCGACGCGCTCACGCAAAGTGAAGCGCTCCAGGCTCAAGGATTCATCATTGGCGACCCACAGGGTGTCGCCTATCTGGACCACGGCAGACAAGCCTTTGCGCAAATGAGTGTCCGGGTCATTGAAGACTAGAAGCGCGGAACCGAAATTCACCATGAAGTCACCCGCCCCTTGAGTCAAAGCATGCCTGCTTCACGGTAGCGGTCATCGAGCGCTAGTCAAGAAATGCCATCAGAACACCGACCAGCCGATCCGCTGACTCAACAACTCCAGCGCCGCCATGCCGGCGAGGGAGTTGCCGGCGGTGTTCAATTCCGGAGACCAGACGCACACCGTGAATTGACCCGGCACTACCGCGACGATGCCCCCGCCCACGCCGCTCTTGCCCGGCAGACCGACGCGATAGGCAAAATTGCCCGCTTCGTCGTACAGCCCGCTGGTGGCCATGATCGAGTTGACTTGCTGGGTCTGGCGGGCGCTGAGGATCTGGGCGCCGCTGTGTTTGCAGAAACCGTCGTTGGCCAGAAAGCAGAACGTGCGGGCCAGATCCACACAACTCATGCGTAGCGCGCAATGGCTGAAGTAGCTGCGCAGCACGGCTTCGACGTCGTTATGAAAGTTGCCGAACGACTGCATCAGATACGCCATGGCCGCGTTGCGCGCGCGGTGCTGGTATTCCGATTCGGCGACCTTGCCGTCCACCATGACATTCGGGTTGCCAGACAAACGCCGGACAAAATCGCGCATCGATAATGCCGGCGCGGCAAAACGTGACTGGTTGATGTCGCAAATTACCAACGCGCCGGCGTTGATGAAGGGATTGCGCGGGCGCCCGCGCTCGAACTCCAGCTGCACCAGCGAGTTGAACGGCTGCCCGGACGGCTCATGGCCCAGACGCTCCCAGATCGCTTCGCCGGAATGGTCGATGGCCTGCACCAGGCTGAATACCTTGGAAATACTCTGCACCGAGAACGGCGTGTCGGCGTCTCCGGC
Source organism: Pseudomonas sp. GM102 (assembly GCF_000282555.1). NCBI lineage: Bacteria > Pseudomonadati > Pseudomonadota > Gammaproteobacteria > Pseudomonadales > Pseudomonadaceae > Pseudomonas > Pseudomonas sp. GM102. Next base: position 40,057 of record NZ_AKJB01000090.1, read on the forward strand.
ACAAAACAACTCGCCGTCATTGCCATACACGGCAATGCCCAACTGATTGGACGGCACCGTGCCGAGGGCGGGAATGTAGTCAGCCACTTTGCCCTGACCGATCAACGGTCGGACTGCGTCAAGGATCTCGTTCAACAGCGCTTGCATGCCGGGTTCCGAAGTCTCGCCCCATGGGATTGCGGGGACACTGTCGCTAGACGCTGCTGGTCGGTACTGAATCACAGTTTTGTATGGGAATGTATCTGTCGCGGCCCGGGATACATGAACTTGCACCGGGTGATCTTTCGGACATACCGCCTATACACCCGGTTGAAAAACTCCTGCTGTCCGCTGACCACCGGCAAAAACCGGGTCGGCCCTTTGCTCAGGAGTGTTGTCATGATGACCCAAGTTCCTCGTTACCACGGCTGGTCGTTGTTTGGCCTGCTGTCCTTGCTAGTGCTAGTGATGACCGGCCTGATTCTGCTGCTGAACCCGGATCTGGTGGAAGCCACCCGCAGCGCCATTCGTGCTACCGCGCGCACTTCGTTTGCACTGTTTCTCGCCGCGTTCACCGCCTCGGCCTTCGCGGTGCTGGTGCCCTCGCCTTTCAGCCGTTCGTTGGTGCGCGAACGACGCTTCATCGGCCTGGCCTTCGCGTTTTCCCACCTGGTGCACGCCGTCCTTATCTACAGCTATGGCCAACTGAACCCCGAGTTCTGGCCCGGCCGCACCACGGTCGGCAACATCCCGGGCTCGGTCGGTTATCTGTTCATCCTGCTGATGGCGTTGACCTCGTTCAAAACCACAGCGCGACTGATCGGCCCCACAGCCTGGAAAGCCCTGCACGTCAGCGGCATGTGGGTGCTCGCGGCGGTGTTCACCTATTCCAACTTCAAACGCATCCCCCTAAGCGCCTGGTACGTATTGCCGTTCGGTTTGATGTTTTCGGCAATCGTGATTCGGCTGCTGGGCAAGATTGCGCTGAAGTACAAACGATCAACCAGGCATGCGTTATTGACCGAATGAAACCTCAACAACACCAACATTCCCTTGTGTGAGCGGGCTTTTGTGACGAGGGGGCTTGCCCCCGTTGGGTCGCGAAGCGGCCCCGGCATTTCAAAGTTAAACCGCATGTAACGGGTTTACGACTGCTTCGCAGCCGAACGGGGGCAAGCCCCCTCGCCACAAGTCCGCTCCCACAATGAATGCACCTGCCGATCAAACCCCGGAGCTAAAGCCCATGAATACCTCTCTCTCATCGGCCCTCAAAGGCCTGCACCTGAACCTCGACCGTGCCGGCAGCTGGATCGCACCCCTGACCCTACGGGTGTTTCTGGCCTGGGAATTTTTCGAGTCCGGCCTGGAAAAATGGAACGGCCAGAACTGGTTCGCCGACATCCAGAACAGCTTCCCGTTTCCCTTCAACCACGTTCCGGCCACGCTGAACTGGGAACTGGCGATGTGGGCCGAATTGATCTGCGCCCTCGCCCTGCTGGTGGGCCTGGGAACGCGGGTTTCGGCGGTTATTCTGACCATGGTCACGATCGTCGCGACCGCCGCCGTTCACTGGCCGGCTGATTGGTCTACATTGAGTGAACTTGCCCAAGGTTATGCCATCAGCAATAAAGGCCATGGCAACTTCAAACTGCCGCTGATCTACCTCGCAGCCCTCATGCCGTTGCTGCTCTCGGGGGCCGGCAAGCTCAGCGTGGACGCGCTGTTGGCTCGATACTTCTGGCGGCGCAGTCACCGCTGATACGCCAGCGTCTCGATAACCTACCCAACTTATGTAAAGGAGCCATCATGAGCGTAACCACCCAATGGATCGAGATCACCAGCGCCGAGGGCACGTTCGGCGCTTACCTGGCCATTCCTCACACCCGTAAAGGTCCAGGGATTGTGCTGATTCAGGAAATCTTCGGCGTCAACGAGCACATCCGCTCGGTCGCTGAGCAATACGCCGCCGACGGCTACCTGGTCATCGCGCCGGATCTGTTCTGGCGCCACGGCCACCGGACCGAACTGGGCTACGACGAAGCCGGCTGGAAACGCGCCGTCGAGTTGATGAACGCCACCGACACCCAAAAAGCGCAGGCCGACATCAAACTGGCCATCGACGCCCTGAAGGCTCATCCGGGGCTGGACGGCAGAATCGCCTCCATTGGTTTCTGCTTCGGCGGCATGCTGTCGTACAACACCGCGGCCAATGGTTTCGTCGACGTGGCGATCGCCTATTACGGCGGCGGTATTCAGAACCAACTGGATCGGGCCGGTGAACTCAAGGTGCCGATGCTGATGCACTTCGGCGAACAGGACAGCCACATCCCCATCGACGCGGTGAAGCAAATCGCCGAGCGTTTCGAGTTCAACGACGACGTCGATATCGAGGTGTATCCGGGAGCCGAACATGGCTTCAACTGCTCACACCGTGACAGCTACAACCAGAGGGCGGCGGTCGAGGCACATGGCAATACGTTGCTCTTTTTGAGTCAGAATCTTTAAGGCCTGATCGCCGGGGTTGGCGACATAAACAATCGGTGAGCATTCAATCCCGGAAACCAGCATGGACAACTTCTCAAAACCCAGACCGGCTTCACTGCGTATCCCTTCCACAGTCTGGGCCCTGGGTTTTGTCAGCCTGTTCATGGACCTGTCTTCAGAGCTGGTGCACAGCCTGCTGCCGGTGTTTCTGGTCACGACCTTGGGCGCGAGCGCGTTGACCGTCGGGGTAATCGAGGGCATCGCCGAGGCGACCGCGATGCTGACCAAGATATTCTCCGGCGCTATCAGCGACTTTCTCGGCCGGCGCAAAGGCCTGCTGTTGATGGGCTACGGTCTGGCAGCCTTGTCGAAGCCGCTCTTTCCCCTCGCGCAGTCGGTGGAGGTGGTGTTCACCGCGCGTTTTCTGGATCGCATCGGCAAAGGCATTCGTGGCGCGCCGCGAGATGCGCTGGTTGCCGATGTGGCACCCGCCGAAATCCGTGGCGCGTGTTTTGGCATGCGCCAATCGATGGACACCGTGGGCGCCATTCTGGGTCCGGTCCTGGCGATCGTGCTGATGCTTTGGCTCGGGCAGATCCATCTGGTGTTGTGGTTTGCGGTGATCCCGGCGGTGATATCGGTGGCGCTGATTGTCGGCGGGGTAAAAGAACCGACCGCTGCCGCTGGCGAACGCACCTTTCGCTCGCCTATCCACTGGAAAGTTCTGCGGGATTTTTCGCGCGATTATTGGTGGGTGGTGATCGTCGGTGGGCTCTTCACGCTGGCCCGTTTCAGCGAAGCCTTTTTGGTATTGAAAGCACAGCAAACAGGTCTGACAGCAACCTGGGTGCCGATGGTGATGGTGGTCATGTCGCTGCTTTATGCCGTGTCTGCCTACCCTGCCGGCTGGTTGTCCGACCGGATCAGCCGCACCAAAGTGCTGTGTGTCGGCATCGTCCTGCTGATCCTGGCGGACCTGTTATTGGCGCATGCAGACTCGATCATGACCATGCTGGCGGGCGTGGCCCTGTGGGGCCTGCACATGGGCTTCAGCCAGGGCATTCTCGCGACGCTGATCGCCGACACCGCGCCCGAACACCTCAGGGGCACGGCGTTCGGCCTGTTCAATTTGATCAGCGGCGTGTGCCTGTTGATCGCCAGTGTGCTCGCCGGTGCGCTGTGGGAGACCTCGGGCTCGGCCAGCACTTTCATCGTCGGAGCGGTGCTGGCGGCTGCGGCGTTGCTGTTGCTTCTGTTGCGCAAGCCTTAGTCCACAGCGGCGGCGAACCCGCGTTGCAAATCTTCGATCAACGCGTCGACATCTTCCAGGCCGATGTGCAGTCGCAGCACCGGGTTCAATGCACGATCTACCGCACTGTTGCGATCCTTGGTATCAGCGACGGTGACCAGGCTTTCGTAGCCGCCCCAGGATGCGCCCAGACCAAACACCTGCAGCGCATCGATAAACCGTTCGACGTACGTGGCGTCGGCCTCGCGCAGTTCGAAGGAGAGTAAACCGTTGCTGCCATTGAAGTCCCGCCGCCACAGTGCGTGATGGGGATGATCGGGCAGCGCTGGATGGAACACCCGTTTCACCTGTGGTTGCGCCTGTAGCCATTGAGCGATTTCCAGGGCCTGGCGTTCGTGTACGTCGAGGCGCGGCGCCAGGGTTCGTGCACCTCGCAGCACCAGATAGGCATCGTCGGGGCTGACGGTGATGCCAAAGGTGTCACTCATGGACGCCAGCGGCCGCCAGACCTCTTGCCGGGCACAGACGCTGCCCATGACCACATCACTGTGACCGCACAGGTACTTGGTCAACGCGATGATCGAGATGTCCGCGCCCAGAGTCAGTGGCCGGTACAGGTAGCCCGAGCCCCAGGTATTGTCCACGGCCAGCAGGATGCCGCGCGGTTTACACAAAGCGGCGATGGCCGGCAGGTCGCAGAGTTCATACAACAGCGAGCCGGGCACCTCGGTGTAGAGCATTTTGGTGTTGGCTTGCAGTTGCGCTTGCAGGCCACTGCCGTCAGGCGCGAAGTAGCTGACCTGGATGCCGAACGGCTCAAGCAGCTCCCGGGCCAAACGTCGCACGGGCGCATACACCGCGTCGGTGATCAGCACATGATCGCCGGGCCGCAGATAGGCCAGGAACGTCTGCGCCACCGCCGCCAGCCCGGTATCGAACAACCGAGTGCGGTAACCGCCCTCCAGCTCCGTCACCAGATCTTCCAGGGCGAAGGCTGTCGGATTGCCCCGGGCACCATAGCTCAGAACCCGTTCGCTATCACGGCGAGCACGGGCGTCGCGCATTTGCGCCAGGTTGTCGAACAGCACCGTGCTCAAACGAGTGACCGGCACGTTGACCGCCCGACCGCCACTGCCTTTTTCAGTTCGTGCTGAATGCACCAGACGGGTACGAACCCGTGCATCACGGGTGGCTTGTGACTGCGCGCGCAACGGTTTGAGACTGGCGATTTCGTCTGCGCTCATTTGCGCCAACAAGCCTATTTCCCAAGCCAGGTACTGACGCGCCGCCTCCTTGTTACCGGAGTGACGATCATGGGTAAAGAACAGGAAATCGATGCACTGGTGATCGGGTGGTGTGTTGGCATCTTCCTGCACTGCAAACCCCGCCGTGCGCCAGGCGTCGAGACCGCCGTCCAACAGGCGGGTTTGTGCACGCTGAGCGTCAGGCAACTCCAGCGTGGCGAAAGCGGCCAGCAGCGGGTCATCGGCCAGCAACACCAGAGGTCGCTGTTCATCGGCCAACTCACTCGCCAGCAACGAGCGGATTGACCAGCGCGAGCCGGCGATATGGCCCTTGCGGTAGGCCATGCTCAGGCGCAGGTCAATCAGTGCCACGGCGTTATCCTTCAGCGCATCGTTCAGGGCTTGTGCCGTGATCACTGGCAACGCTTCGTGAGCGAGGGGCTCAACTGCAGGCAACGCCAGACCGCTATTCACCCCGTCCGCTAGAACATAAGCCTCATGCCCCAACTGCCGAAGCCAACTGGCAATAATCGGTGCCCGCACGCCATCGCTGTCAATCAGCACCACCCGCGCCTGACGCACGCCGATGTACAGATCGGTGGATTGAATCAGCTGACCACCCGGCGTGTGTTGCGCGCCCGACAGGCTGCCAGCGGCAAACTCCTCGACGGTGCGCACGTCGCACAGAAACAGGCTACGTGCGGCCTCCCCGGCCCACTGCTCGACCTGCGCGGTCGCAACGGTTTTTACCCCGGCCCGTTCGGCCAGTCGTGCCGCCGCAAGGCGCTGTTGCGGTAAGGTCTTCGATGACACCTCATCGGCATAGCGGCGGGTGCTGCCATGCTCCAGCTGAAGGTCTTCCAGGTACCAGCCCTGGGTCCCATTTTCGAGGGCGTAGACCGGGTTTTTCAAACCCAGATTGATCAGGGTCTGGGCGCCAATAATGCTGCGGGTTCGACCGGCGCAATTGACCACGATCGGCGTGTTGTCGTCCGGCACCAGATCCTGCACGCGATAGCCCAGTTCGCCATTCGGGCAACAGACGGAACTGGGGATGGTCATCTTGCAGTATTCGTCGAACGGCCGACCGTCCAGCACCACCAGCGAATCGCCCCGGGCTTGCCATTCGGCCAACTGCCTGGCGGTGACGTGCGGCGTATGACTGACCTCTTCCACCAACTCGCCAAAGGCCTTGGACGGCACGTGCACGCCGGCAAACAGTTGCAGGCCTGCCGCCTGCCAGCCATCGGCACCACCGTCGAGAATATGCACGCGGCCATACCCCAACGCCTGCAGACGCTGAGCGGCACGGGCCGCGACGTCCCCAGCGTTCTGGTCATAAATCACCAACCGCACCTGTGGATTCGGCGCCAGGCGTCGGACCTCCAATTCCAGGCGACTGTAGGGCAGGTTCACCCCGTGAAACAGATGGGCTTCGCCATATTGGCCATACTCACGCACATCAAACAGGGCAATTTCCTGCCCGTCGAACAGCCATTGCTGCAGTTGCCCTGGAGTTACCGTCTGGCTCATGAGAGTCCCGTGTGAAAAATAAAAAATGAATATTGTCGAAGGGCCAGCGACCAACTCCCGTCAGTTATGCATGGCACTGAACCTGTGGCGAGGGAGCTTGCTCCCGTCGGACTGCGTAGCTGTCCTTTGTTTGGGGCCGCTTCGCGGCCCAGCGGGAGCAAGCTCCCTCGCCACAGGTTTTCCATCGCTCGATCTATCGCTTAAATGCCTGGCTTCAGGGCCACCACGCGGTATTCAAGCCCCAGATCCTTACGCAAGATGCCGATCTTCAAGCCATTGCCAGTGGGCCAGATCGATCATGCGTAGGCCTTGATCGATGGGGCCATTTGCGAGGCGTTGTAATTGAGAATGCGCCCGTCGGCCTCGACCCCATAACGACCGTTGAGCGATTCCAGGGGCAAGCCGTACAGGTGGAAATGCAAGGTCGGTTGTTCGCCTTCGACACGAATGCCATGCAGGTCTTCACCGAGGAACGAGATCGAGGTGCCAGGCTGCACGATCACTTCTTTTTCCAGGTGCAGGGTCGTGAACCCAGGCTCGCGACCCTCGTCATCACGGGCGTAGACGTAGTTGATTTCCTGGCCTTCGACGGCGCTGATGATCGCCCAGGTTTCGTGGTTGTGGGGGATGGTGCTTTTGCCCGGCAACAGCGAGTTGAGGTACAGCGTCGGCGTGTCGCCATCGTCGTTGAGACGGTAGCGGAACGCGGTGCTGCCCTGCCCCGGCACTGGCGCCGGGAACGCGTCGAAATTGAACAGATCGCGACGCTCAGCCAGGGTTTCGAGCAAGGCGACGATTTGCGTCAACGCAGCGCGGTCGACGCCACGCTGATTGATGACGCGGATTTTCTTGAGGAAATCTTCGATGACAGCGGCACGGTTATCGGTACTCATGAACAGGCTCCTCGGTATTAGACAGACAGGCTGTAGCGGCTCAGATTGGTCAACAGATACGGATCGTTGGCGACGCGGGGACGGCGTCCCGGATCGCCCAGTGCATGACGAAGAAACTCTTGAGTGCGTTCGCTGGTGGGGTGCTGGAAAATCTGCGCGGCGCTGCCGTGCTCGACGATCACGCCGTTTTCGGTGAAGTAGACGATGTCGCTGATCTCTTCGGCGAAACGCATTTCGTGGGTCACCAACACACAGGTCATGCCCTCTTCGGTCAGCTCGCGAATCACCGTCAGCACCTCGCCGACGGTTTCCGGGTCGAGGGCCGAGGTCACCTCATCGAACAGAATCAATTCCGGGCGCATGGCCAATGCGCGAGCAATCGCCACTCGCTGCTGCTGACCGCCGGAAAGTTGTCCCGGATAAGCATCAGCCTTGTGCTCCATGCGCACTTTGGCCAGCAAGGCGCGGGCGTCTTTCTCCGCCTCGGCGCGGTTGCGCCCCAGCACTTTGCGCGGTGCGATCACCAGGTTCTCCAGCACCGACAAATGCGGGAACAGGTTGTACTGCTGGAACACAAACCCCACGCGCTTGCGCAACTCGATGCGCTGGGCTTCCTGGGCCAGGGTGTGAACCTCGGTGGTGCCGACGCGAATACTGCCGCGCTGAGGCTGTAACAGGCCGGTGATGCAACGCAGGATCGTCGACTTGCCGGAACCGGACGGGCCGATGATCGACACGGCCTGCCCACGGTGCACGTCGAGGTCGATGCCCTTGAGCACCGGGTTGCTGCCAAACGACAGATGCAGGTCGCGCAGGCTGACCAGAGGTTCAGCGACGGTTTCAGTAGAAGGCATAACGTCGCTCCAAGTGTTGGGTGAGTCGGGAAATCGGGTAGCAATAGGCAAAGAACAGCACCAGCAGGCTCAGGTAAATCACCACGGTAAAACCGGTCAGGTTCACCGTGTTGCTGGCGATTTGCGCGGTGTCGATCACGTCATGCACGCCCACCAATGACGCCAGTGCGGTGCCCATGGTGATCACCGCGTAGAGGTTCATCCACGGCGGCAACATGCGCTTGAAGCACTGCGGCAGGATGATCGAGCGGAAAATCTGCCCACGGGTGAACGCCAGGGAACGTGCGGCCTCCCATTGGGTACTGGGGATCGAGGCGACCGCGCCACGGAAGATTTCCGCAACGTTGGCGCTCGCCGGCAACGCCAGGCCAAGGGTGACCTTGACCCAATCGGGGAACGAGACATAGGCGCTGCCGATGTGGATCTCGAACGGGAACACATAGGTGGTGAAATAGATCAGCACCAGCCACGGCGCGTTGCGAAAAACCTGCACCCAGATCCGTGCCGGCAAGCGCAGCAGCCACAACGGCGACAACCCCAGGGCACCCACCAGCAACCCCAGCAACGACCCCAGCCCGATCGCCACCAGGCTGATCAGAATGTTCTGGCCAAAGCCCACGACCAGCGCTGGCGACCATTGCAACAAGGCCTTGAGCACCGGGCTGTGCGGGGCGAAATACCCCAGCCAGAGCACCGCAACCGCCAACACCAGCAACTTGCCGACATGCCGCCGTGGCCAGGCCACTGGCGCGGTGACGGACGATTCAATGGCCATAGCCGGGCATCCTCAGGCGCGCTTCGAGCAGGCGCCCCACACAATTGACGGTAAAACTCAGCAGACCAAAAAACGTCAGGATCAGAATCATCAACTCCAGCACGTTATCGCTCTGGGTCCAGATCATGATCGCCGCGTAGGTGATGTCGCCGACGGCAATCGCCGAGGCGACGGCGGTCATTTTCACCAGGTCGATCAGGTTGTTGATCAGCGACGGCAAGGCGAAGCGCAGGGCCAGCGGCAGTTGCACATTCCACAACAACTGCCGACTGCTGAACGCCAGCGAACTGGCCGCCTCCATCGTCACCGCCGGCACGGCTTCGATGCCGGCGCGCAAGGCTTCGGCATGGAACGCGCCCTTGTGCAGCGAGATCACGATCACCACCCAGGCGAACGGCGTCAGCGGGTTGGCCGCGCCGACGGCCTGGGTCAGCAGCATGTTCAGCACCAGGAACGCGCAATACAGCTGCACCAGCGTCGGCGTGTTGCGGGTAACTTCGACAAACACCCGCGCAGGTTTCGCCAGCCAGGGTTTGCCCGAGGTCAACATCGCCGCCAACCCGAGACCCGCCAGCAGGCTGCCGACGATGGTGAACAGGCACAGCAACACCGTGGTCAGCGCGCCCTGCTCCAGGGTTCCGCGCTGATAGGCGTCCAGCAGAAAGCCGTAGTTCAGGCCGAACCCGGCGGCCCAGCGGACGAACAGTTCCAGCAAATGACTCATGGTTCGCCCCGCAATTGCCCGCAGGCTTGAGCGATGCGTCGTCCGGCCTCGGCGACGGTTTCAGTCGCAGTGGCAATGGACAAGCGAAACCACGGCGACAAGCCATAAGCGCTGCCCGCTACGCCGGCCACGCCTTCCTCCAACAAATACGCGACGACGTCGGCATCGGTTTGCAAGCGCTGACCATCCGGGCGATAGCGGCCCAATAATCCGGCGCAACGAATAAATACGAAGAAACCACCTTGAGGTTCGAGCACTTCAAGGCCGTCGACTTTGCGTAAAGCACTCACCAGTAAATCCCGGCGTTGCTGATAGGCCGCGACCTGCGACCGCAAAAAATCCAGCCCACCGTCGAAAGCTGCCAACGCGGCGGCTTGCCCTACCGACGAAGCGCCCGAGGTGGATTGCGATTGCACCACCGTCATCGCATGGGTCAGCACTTGCGGTCCGGCACCGAAACCAATGCGCCAACCGGTCATGGCGTAGGTCTTGGACACGCCGCCCACCAGCAGGCAGCGCGACTGCAAATCCGGCGCGACGTTGAGCAGGCTCTGGGCCGGCCGACCGTCGAAGCGGATATGTTCGTAGAGCTCATCCAGCAGAATCAGCACCTGGGGATGGCGCCGCAGCACCTCGGCCAAGGCTTGCAGCTCGGCCTCGCTGTATACCGCGCCGCTGGGGTTGCCGGGGCCGTTGAGGATCAGCCAGCGAGTTCGCTCGCCGATGTATTGCTCCAACTGCTCGGCCGTCAGTTTGCAACCCTGCGCCAACCCGCATTCGATGAACACCGGCTCGCCACCGTTGAAGCGCACGCTGTCCGGAAACGACGGCCAATACGGCGTCGGCACCAGCACTTGATCGCCGTCGTCGAGGGTGGCGGCGAAGGCATTGAAGATGATCTGTTTGGCACCGTTGGCAATCACGATCGATTCCAGCGGGTAGTCCAGATGGTTTTCCTGCCGGAGCTTGCGTTGCACCGCAATTCGCAAGGCCTTCACGCCCGGTGTCGGCGTGTACTTGGTGGCACCGGCAGCGATGGCGGCATAAGCGGCCTGCTTGATGTGGTCCGGGGTGTCGAAATCCGGCTCGCCGATGGTCAGGTCAAGGATGTCGCGACCGGCCTCGCGCAGGGCCGTGGCTTGGGATTTGGCGGCGGCATTGGCCGACAGCGAGACGCGCTGCACGCGTTTGGACAGGCGAACATTCATGACTCGATCGCCTCCAGTACCTTGCCCGGATTGAGCTGGTTTTTCGGGTCCAGCGCCTGCTTGATCCGACGCATCAGGTTGAGTTCTACGGGACTTTTATAGCGCCCGAGCATGTCCCGTTTGTGCTGGCCGATACCGTGTTCAGCGCTGATTGAACCGCCGTGGGCGTGGGCGCTGTCGTGCACCAGTTGGCTGAGTGCCACGTAATGGATCATGTGCGCCTCGACCGTCGAATCCTGCGGATGGGCGACGTTGTAGTGCAGGTTACCGTCGCCCAGATGGCCGAAGGTGTAATGCCGCACACCGGGAAAATGACGCTGCAACAACGCATCGGTATCGGCGACAAACGCCACCACCTGGGAAATCGGCACCGAGACGTCGTGCTTCATGTTGCGACCGGCACGCTTCTGCGCCTCGCTCATGTTTTCGCGCAACAGCCATAACGCCTGGCTCTGGGCGAGGCTTTCGGCGATCAGCGCATCGGCCAGCAAGCGCTGTTCGAAGGCTTCGCCCAGTACCTGTTCAAACGCTTCGCGGGCATGGCTTTCGCTGTGGTTATCGGACAATTCCAACAGCGCGAACCAGGGCTGACGAGCGCCAAGAAAGGGTTGCGGGCCTTCGGGAAATTGTTCACGCAGCAGCGCGAAGCACTCGGCGCTGAGCAGTTCGAACGCCGTGAGACTGGCGCCGAAACCGGCGCGGGCATGGGACAGGAACGTCACCGCCTGGGCCAACGAATCGAAGGCTAGCAACGCCGTGGCTTGGGCTTTGGGCAGCGGGAACAGTTTCAGGGTCGCGGCGGTGATAATGCCGAGCGTGCCTTCGCTGCCGATAAACAGGTCGCGCAAGTCGTAGCCGGTGTTGTCCTTGCGCAAACCGCGCAGGCCATTCCAGATTTCACCCTGAGCGGTGACCACTTCCAGACCGAGGGTCAATTCGCGGGTATTGCCGTAACGCAACACCGCGGTGCCGCCGGCATTGGTGCCCAGATTACCGCCGATGGTGCAGCTGCCTTCGGCGCCCAGGCTCAGCGGGAACAGACGCCCGGCGTCACGGGCGACATCCTGAATGGTTTGCAGAATGCAGCCCGCCTCGACGGTCAGGGTGTCGTTGTCGGTGTCCACCGCCCTTACGCGGTTCATGCGATCGAGCAGCAGCAACACCGCATGCCCACTGGCGTCCGGGGTCGCTCCACCCATCAGCCCGGTGTTGCCGCCCTGCACCACCACCGGCGTATCACAAGCCATACAGGCACGAACCACCGCGGCGACTTCTTCGGTGTTTGCCGGATGGACAGCGGCAATCACCTGCCCCACATAACGGCCCTGTTTGTCGGTCAGGTACGCGGCGGCCTCTTCGTTGCTCTGCACATGACGGGCGCCGAGCAGTTGCTGCAGGGCGACGAACAACGGCCGACTCATGGCCGCACAGCCAACGGTGCCGCGTTGCGGTATTGCTCGTGCAGGTCACGCAAGGCCTGCGACGGCGCCATGCCGGTGCGCTCGCCCAATTCGATCAACCAGCCGCTGCGGTGCCAGTCACGCACGATGGCATCGAGTTTCGCCTGGGTATCGTGTTCGCCCTTGCGGACCCAGATCACCGAGTTCGACGGGATCAAATCACCCGGCAGCGGGATTTCATACCCGGCCCACTCGGCATCGCTCAACAAGGTATGCATGGTCGGGCTGACATGCACCGCCGCCACGCAGCCATTGCCGCGCAACGACAACAGTGATTCGGACTGGCTGCGGAACGCCTTGATTTGTGCGCCGTAGGTTTCCTGCAATGGCTTGATGAAGTTGCTGCCCTGGGACACGCACACCGGTTTGCCCTTGAGGTCGGCCCACTGGGTGATGCCCGCACCTTTGCGAATCAACGCGGCACCGCCGACTTCTTCATAAGGCGTGGGCACGTAATCGAGAATCTCGGCGCGCTCTTCGGTGAACTGCATATTGGCGATCAGGATGTCGACCTTGCCCTGTTGCAGGAACTGCACCCGGTTGGGCGCCAGCACGGAAACCGTTTGCGCCTCGACGCCCAGCGCCTTGGCGATGCCCTTGGCCAGTTCGACGTTGTACCCCAGGTGCTCGCCGGTCTTGGGGTCGAGAGTGCCGAATGGCGGGCCACTGAGAATCACCCCGACGCTGATGGCGTGGCGTTGCTCGATCTTGTCCAGTGTGGCGTCGGCCTGAGCGAGGCTGGCGCCCAGCACGGCGCATCCTGCCAGGCACAACGTGGCCAGGCCTCTGGCGGAAAAATATCGGTTCATGCACGACTTCCTTGAACGACCGCCGAGCCAGTCGGCGGCTTATTGAAACGATGAGGTGAACCGGTCAGGCACCGTTGGCCTGGAACTGTTTCTGTAAATCCACCAAGGCTGGTGACGCGGGGGTGATGCGATTGCGGGTCTGGGCTTCGATCAGCCAACCGCTGCGATGCAGTTCCTTGACGATGGGGTCGAGTCGAGCCTGGGTATCGCGTTCGCCTGGTCGGGTCCAGATCACTGAAGGGGCCGGGTTGAGTTCCGGGCTGAGCGCGCGATAGCCCTGCCATTCGGCGTTGTCGGCGATCAACGGGTTGATCAGCGTGGCGTCATGCACCGCCGCGACGCAGTTGTTGCCACGCAGCGCGAGCAAGGATTCCGACGAGCTCTTGAAGGCCTTGATTTCAACGCCCAATTCGGTGAGCGGCTTGATGTAGCTGCTGCCTTGGGAGGTGCAAACGGGTTGGCCTTTGAGGTCTTCCCAACGGGTGATTTTGCTGTCCTTGAGCAGCGCCGCGGAACCGCCAACGCGGTAGAACGGCGTCGGCACAAAACCGAGAATCTCGCCGCGTTCGGCCGTCCATTCCATGTTGGCAATCAGTAGATCAACTTTGCCCTGCTGCAAAAACTGCACGCGGTTGGCGGGCAGTACCGGCACCAGTTGCACCTCGGCGCCCAATTGCCGGCCCAACTCCTGAGCGAGGTCAACGTTCAAACCCCGTGGCTTCTGGGTACCCGGATCGATACTGCCAAAGGGGCCGCCGGACAGTACAACCCCCACTGTCAGCACATGGCGTTGCTGGATCTTGTCCAGCGTTGCATCAGCCTGAGCACCGGCACTGGCGGCCAATGAGATCACGGCGCCCAGCAAGGCAGGCAACAATCGTTTTACAGGTGAGTGCTCAAGCAACATGGATTTCCCCTCATGGAATGATCGGCGTCCCCCGACCTGATGTGAGGGCATCCTAGGTACAGCATTGGTGTAACGGAAATTCAAATATCTAATATCGTTATAACTTGCCGTATTGTCGCTAAACGACAATCTTAGAAACCCCAGCAATTACTGGAATTTGTGTCTTACACAATAAAATATCGCCAAAAATACATAAATAAATGTAATGTTTATGTTTGCAGCCTTGATATAAAAACAGCCTCGGGAATGGCCATGTCGACCTCATCTACCCTCGATCTCGAATTACTGCGCACCTTCATTGCCGTGGTCGATCACCACAGTTTTGCCGAGGCCGGCGCGCAACTGGCTCGCACGCAATCGTCGGTCACCCAGCACATGCAACGCCTGGAACAACAAGTCGGGGTGAGCCTGTTCGAGAAGCGCGGGCGACAGAAGCAACTCACCGAACCCGGTTTGCAGTTGTTGCGCCATGCACGGCAGATGCTTTCGCTCAACGACGATGCATTGAACTCGCTGCGCGAAAGCAACTTGAGCGGTGTATTGCGCATCGGCTCGCCCCATGACATTGCCGATACCATCCTGCCGCCGATCCTCAGCCACATCGCCCGCTCGGCCCCTCGTCTGCGCCTGGAAATCGATGTCGGCCGCAGCCCGTTTTTGATGGATGACCTGCACCGGGGCAAGGTCGACATGGTGATTTCCACTCGCGAAGACCCGACGCTCGAAGGCTTTGCCTTGCGCACCTCGCCGGTGTGGTGGATCTGCTCGGCGCAGTACATCCATACGCCCGGCGAACCTTTGCCGCTGATCCTGGTGGATGAGCCGAGTATTTATCGTCGGTACGCCCTTGAGGCACTGGAGCGCGCCAATATTCCATGGCGGCAGGCGTACCTGGCGTCGAACCTGATCGGCATCAAAGCCGCGACGCGTGCCGGGCTGGGCGTCACGCCCAGAAGCATGGAAATGCTCGGCCCGGACATGCGCGTACTCGGCGAGACCGATGGCCTGCCACGGCTGCCGGACGTGACCTACCACTTGTGGATTCGGCCCAACACCGTGAATCCGCTGGTACGTCGAGCCTATGAGTTGATCAGAAGCAGCCGGGGGCTCTGACCCGCTCAGCTTCCCTCGCTGCTGTGTGCTTCTTCAAAGAAGTAATCCTTCCAGCTGGCAGCCTTGTTTTTCAGCACACCGAGTTCCTGGAGTTTCTCGGCGTAGATGAAGGTGCGCTGGGGCACAACGGTGAAGTCGATTTCAGGGTCGGCGACGATTTTCTCAACCAGTGGCAGCGCCAGCTTCGATTGTTCCACCCGGATGTAGGTCTGGGCGGCTGCAGGCTTATCGGCCTTGATTATTTTCTCGGCCTCGGCGAGTGCCGCGTAAAACGCCTTGTAGGTTTTCGGGTTTTCGTCGTGGAATTTCTCGGTGGTGTACAGCACGTTAAACGTGGCCTGGCCACCCAATACGTCGTAGGAACTCAGCACCTTGTGTACGTTGGGACTCTGCAGCTCCTGGTACTGGAACGGCGAACTGGAGAAATGTGAGTTGATCTCCGAACCGCCGGCAATCAGCGCCGACGTCGCATCCGGGTGGGCGAGACTGATCGAGATGTCGTCAAACTTCTTGAAGTTTTGCGCGCCAAACTGTTTCGCCGTTTCGATTTGTAAAGTGCGCGACTGGAAACCTACCCCTGCAGCCGGTACCGCGATGCGGTCCTTTTCGGTGAAGTCCTTGAGGCTTTTTACGTTCGGATTATTGGTCAGCAGGTAATTGGGCATCGACCCCAGCGAGGCGATGGCCTTGACGTTTTGTTTGCCCTTGGTCCGGTCCCAGATCGTCAGCATCGGCGACACGCCGGCCGACACCACATCCAGCGCACCGGCCAATAACGCCTCGTTCATCGCCGTGGCCCCCGAGATGCTGCTCCAGTCGACTTTGATGTCGAGGCCCTGCTCCTTGCCATGTTTCTCGATGAGCTGCTGATCGCGCACCACATCCAGGATCAGGTAACCGATACCAAATTGCTGGGCAATGCTGATTTTGCCTTCGGCCTGAGCGCCGGGGCTGAGTAACGCACTCACCGCAGCCACGGAGGCTGCCAACCGTGTCAATGCGGAGCGCTTGAAAGGAGTCGCCATGAAAACCTCAACGTTATGGAAGTCAAGACGTAGACCCTGTAGGAGCGAGGCTTGCCCGCGAAGAATGCACCGCAGTTTTTCAGGTATCACGCGTCATCGTTCTTCGCGGGCAAGCCTCGCTCCTACAGATTTTCGTCGCTCAAATTTCAATTTCAGAGCTTGGCGATCGACACCTCGGTGGATTTGACGAAGGCAATCACTTCGCTCCCCACCTTCAATTCAAGGTCGCGCACCGAACGGGTGGTAATCACCGAGGTGACGATCCCGGAAGCGGTTTGCACGTCGATTTCGGACACCACTTCGCCCTCTAGTATTTCCTTGATGACACCCTTGAACTGGTTGCGAACGTTGATCGCTTTGATGGTCATGATGAGGCTTCCTGTCTGGTGTCGCGCGCATCCACATGGATGTGCAGGCCCTCAAAGTGCACCACCTGAACCGACAACAAAAGGAATAGATAATTATCTGCTTATTCCTTAATGGAATATTAATTTAAATAACAAAAATGAATTAACAAATACAAAATCAGTATTTATCGTTATAAAAATATCCAAGTACTCTCAGCCCATCCCGTCATTCATCACCACAGTGAAGTGCCCCATGAATCCGACTGACAACCTCATCGACTTCGCCAGTTACCGCAAACGCAAACAGGCTCAGCAACGGGCGCGGGCCATGTGGGAGATGTATGCACGTAACGCCGGTCTACAGGCCTATCAATGGATTCAGGCCGCTCATTCGACCGAGACCCGTCACGCATGAACGCGCAGCAACCCTCGCGTTTTCTGGCGAGTGCAGACGAACCCGTGACGGACTTGAATAATCTGGAGCCACTGGAAGAAGACCCGATCTGTGAGCGAGTCGCACAGAACCTGCAACGGCTGCGGGGCAAGCGTCACTTGTCCCTCGACGCGCTGGCCCGACAATGCGGTGTGAGTCGGGCAATGCTCGCGCAGATCGAGTCCGGACGCAGCGTGCCGTCTATCAAAGTGCTGTGCAAAATTGCCAAAGGCCTGAAGGTCTCGGTGGCCGCCTTTCTGGAGCATCGGGCCTTCGAAGGTGTGGCCGTGCTGTCGGCGCGTGAGAGCAAACGCTTGGTCAGCGCCAGCGGAGCCTTCGTCAGCCGCGCCCTGTTCCCGTTCGACGTGGCACGCCAATCGGAGTTTTACGAACTGCGCCTGAGCCCTTTGGGCGAAGACCACAGCGAGGGGCATGGGCCCGGTGTCCAGGAGAACCTGGTGGTGTCGCAGGGTGTGCTGGAAATCAGCGTCAACGATGAACGTTACCTGCTGTCTACCGGCGACTCGATCCTGTTCTACGCCGACCAACCCCACCGCTACCGCAACCCCGCCGACAGTGAGGCCGTGGCTTATCTGGTGGTGACATACCCGGAACGGCTGGATTAATCGCCTGAAAGAGCAATGAACATCCAACATTGATATTGGCTAATACTCTGCCTTCGCGGGCAAGCCTCGCTCCTACGGGGGGATGTGGTGTCTGCTGGAATGAAAAAGCCCCCGTAACCGTAAGGTCGCGGGGGCTTTTTTTGTGTTGTCAGGGATCAGCAGGTGCAGCACATCAGCGGCATGCCATTGCAGCTCATCATCATCGGCATGCTGCAATCGTTCATCATTTTCATCATCAAGTCGCAGCAGCTTTTCATCACGTCCATGTTCATGCCGGCCATCGGCATGATTTTGCACATCATGCCGTCGGCCATCATGGTGCACTCCATCACGCACTTCATCGACGGCATCGGCATGCCCATCATCGGCATTGGCATCATCATGTTCATCATCGGCATGGCCATGCTCGCCTGGGACATGCACATCATGCTCATGTTGGCGCAGTGCATCATCATCGGCATGCCGCAGTTCATCATCATCTGCATCATTTCAGCGCTGTTCTTGAACATGGCCATGTCCATGCCAGCGGCCGGCATCATTTTGCACATCATGCCGTCGTCCATCATTTCGCAGCTCATGGTCGCCATCATCATCGGCATGCCCATCATTGGCATCATCGGCATGTTGGCGTTCATCATCGGCATTGGCATCTGCATGGCGTTCATCATGGTGTAACTCCCTAAGCGATTCGATAGTTGGACGAAGCTGATGGAGGCGGATTCTAAGGACTGGCGAAGGGACGACAAGATGATGGCCGAGCAGCAGGTTTTGACGTTGAAACCGCTTTAGTGTCGCGGTCGGTACGGCGCCGTCTGTTATAGCGGCGATAGCGTCTTCATCGCATACAGAAGCAAAACGAAGACGCGGTTTTATCAGTTACGGATATTCGCCCCAGAGCTATATAAAGAACCGAAAGAAATAATCGATCTAAACAGTGCCGATTTTTTTATCCGAGAACTCTGGAGTCGATCAGTTAGCCGTATAGAACAATTTACTTCGACGTATTGAGCGCCACCGCCGCACGAATCAGGGCCTTCAACGCTTCTTCATCAATTCTCTCGCCTTCATGAATATCAATGGCACGTCGGGTGTTGCCCTCGAGGCTGGCGTTGAACAGACCTGAAGGGTCCTCCAGCGAGGCACCTTTGGCGAAGGTCATCTTTACGACATTCTTGTATGTCTCACCGGTGCAGATGATGCCGGCGTGCGACCACACCGGAACCCCTCTCCACTTCAATTCCTCGACCACTTCAGGGTCCGCCTGCTTGATCAGCGTTCGAACCCGAGCAAGGGTCTCACCCCGCCAGTCAGTCAGCTCCTTGATTTTTGCTTCTATCAGTGCGGAGACGGAGCCTCCCTCCTCGCCGTCTTTTGGGTCGATCTTCTTCATGATGGTTGTCACCCCCAGGGTGGGCGCCGGTAGGACCAGGCCAGCATAAATCATGCTTATGCGTTATAGCACTGGTTCACAATGGGTATATCCGCGCTCCGGCATTCGGCTACCGTCAACGTATATATGACTTGATTGCACAGGCTCTGCTCCTGTGCGCTGAGGCCCCCAGACACGAGGAAACCATGATGATTGCCCACAAAGCGGCCGCTGTTTTGTTGGCCTTGCTCAGCCCTTCCTTTCTGACATTGACCGCCCTGGCCGAGGAAGCGGGTTTTATTGCCGCCACCTCATCCGGACTCAATTGGAAACCTGCGCCGGCAGTGGGCCCCGGCGCAATGATTGCCGTGATTGAAGGTGATCTGAAAGCCGCCGAGCCCTTCACCCTGCGCTTGAAGCTGCCGGCCAATACAAAAATCGGCGTGCATACCCATCCCGTGACCGAACGCGTAACCGTTATCTCGGGCACCTTCTACTTCGCCACCGGAGACACCTTCGATCCGGCACGGGCCAAGGCCTATCATCCGGGTGACACCCTGATCATTCCTGTCGGCATGTCGATGTTCGGCGCCAGTCGAGAACAGGAAACCGTGCTTCAACTCCACGGCACAGGGCCTTGGGGGATCACTTACCTCAACCCGGCGGACGATCCCAGGAACAAAAAAATGCAGTGAGCGCTAGCCAGGCACAATGAATCAATCATGCCTGGCCGCCGCACTATCATCCCTGCGAGACACTTTTGAAGTCCGGCAACAGGCTTTTGGCTGGGTTCTTTGGAGACGCTAGCATCCCACCCTCTCATGGATATTGCCTGAAGGTCCTGTTCGCCGTCGCGGCGTCTGAAATGGTTGGCGTTGGGAAACCCTGAACGACGAAACACCCGCTGAAAAATTCAGCCAATCGGTCGCATCACCGGTTGAATCCACACCAAAAAACGGTCATTCGCCTCCCCCGGAATAATCTTTCTGATCCCCGCAGAACCGGTCAACAGTGCCCACGCTAACCGGGCACTGTTGCGCTTTGCCACGCCCCGAACTGATATGAATATTTTCACAAGTATTGAAAATTGATTTTTATTGTGTCATTTATAGCCTCGCCGATCACAGGACTGATCCGCCGCGCCAACCCGGATGGCGGGCACCCGTACCCCCAAAATGCCCTCCAAGGAGTCAACAATATGAACAAGACAGAACTTCTAGGTGCTCTGGTGCTATGCGCTTTCAGCTTCCTGGCACATGCCGACGAAGACAGCCTGCGTATCGGTATCGAAGCCGCCTACCCTCCCTTCTCCTTCAAGACACCAGAGGGCAACGTCAGCGGATTCGATTACGACATCGGCAACGCCTTGTGCGAAGAAATGAAGGTCAAATGCGAGTGGGTGATTCAGGAGTTCGACGGCATGATCCCGTCGCTCAAAGTGCGCAAGATCGATGCCGTGCTGTCGTCGATGTCAATCACGGAAGACCGGATGAAGTCCGTGGACTTCAGCAAAAAGTACTACCACACACCGGGCAAGTTCGCGATGAAGGCCGGCAACCTGATCAATGACCCTTTGGTGGACCTCAAGGGTAAGAAAATCGGCGTGCAGCGCTCCTCGACTTACGATCGTTTTGCCACCGAGCAACTGGAAAAAGCCGGCGTCGTCGTGGTGCGCTACTCCTCACAAAATGAAGCCTTCCTCGATCTCGCCTCGGGTCGTCTGGACGCCACCCTCGCCGACATCGTCAACACCGATGAGAGCTTCATCAAAACACCGGCGGGGCAGGGTTTCGCATTGACAGGGCCCGACATCAACGACCCGAAATATTTTGGCCGGGGCGCCGGGATCGCCGTGCGCAAAGGCGACAGTGCCAACGTTGCGCGCCTGAGTGCCGCGATTGACGCCATTCGCGCCAATGGCAAGTACCAGCAAGTGATGGCCAAGTACTTCGCGTTCGATATCTACGGCGAGTAAGCCTTACCCCTGCCCCCCTGACCCAAGACCCGGCGACGGCCCATCGCAGGCGTCTGTCGGGGCTTGTCTTGCGCGCCTCGCGGCGCTCGCTTGAGGAACTTCATGATGCTTCACGGCTACGGATCGAGCATTCTCGATGGCGCCTGGCTGACCATAAACCTGGCCTTGACGTCCATGTCCCTGGCAATTGCCCTGGGGCTGATCGGCGCGGCATTCCGATTGTCACCACTCAAATGGCTGGCCGTGCTCGGGGAAAGTTACACCACCCTGATTCGCGGTATTCCAGACCTGGTGCTGATCCTGCTGATTTTCTACGGTGGCCAGGATCTGGTGAACCGCATCGCCCTGGCGCTCGGTTACACCCGCTATATCGACATCAACCCCTTTATCGCTGGCGTCTGCACCATGGGCTTCATTTTTGGTGCCTACCTCTCGGAAACCTTTCGCGGCGCCTTCATGGCGATCCCCAAAGGTCAGGCCGAGGCTGGCGTGGCCTATGGCATGGGCGGTGCGCAGGTGTTCTGGCGAATTCTGGTACCGCAGATGATTCGTTTCGCCATTCCCGGGTTCACCAACAATTGGTTGGTACTGACCAAATCCACCGCGCTGATCTCGGTGATCGGCTTGCAGGACATGATGTTCAAAGCCAAGAACGCAGCGGATGCCACACACGAGCCATTCACGTTTTTCCTCGCGGTAGCGGCGCTGTATCTGATGCTCACCAGCCTGTCCTTGCTGGTGCTGCGCTATCTGGAAAAACACTACTCGGTCGGCATCAAAGCCGCCGAATTGTGAGGGAAACCGCCGATGATTCTCGACTACAACCTGATCTGGGAAAACCTGCCGCTGTACTTCAATGGCGCCTTGTTAACCCTCAAAGTCCTGTTCATTTCCCTGGCCCTGGGTTTGGTATTGGCGATTCCACTGGCGCTGATGCGGGTGTCGCGATCACCGCTGATCAACTTCCCGGCCTGGCTCTATACCTACGTGATTCGCGGCACGCCGATGCTGGTGCAACTGTTCCTGATCTATTACGGCCTGGCGCAGTTCGAAGCCGTGCGCCAAAGCGTGCTCTGGCCTTACCTCTCCAGCGCCACCTTTTGCGCCTGCCTGGCCTTCGCGATCAACACCAGTGCCTATAGCGCCGAGTTGCTGGCCGGCAGTTTGAAATCCACCCCCCATGGCGAGATCGAAGCCGCCAAGGCCATGGGCATGTCACGCCTGACCCTGTATCGCCGCATTCTCATGCCATCGGCCTTGCGCCGGGCATTGCCGCAGTACAGCAACGAAGTGCTGATGATGCTGCAAACCACCAGCCTGGCCTCCATCGTCACCCTCGTCGACATCACCGGGGCCGCGCGGACTGTCAGCTCACGGTTCTATCTGCCGTTCGAGGCGTTTATCACCGCCGGGCTCATCTACCTCGCCCTGACCTTCATTCTGGTGCGCCTGTTCAAGTTGGCCGAGCGCCATTGGCTGGCGTATCTGGCACCGCGCAAGTACTAAGGAGCTGTTATGGAGCACATTCAATACCGCTTGCCGTGGAGTGCATCGGGCACCGAACGCACGCTGACGCTGTTTCGTTTTGGCAGTGGACCACGCAAAGCGTACATCCAGGCGTCATTGCATGCCGACGAGTTGCCGGGGATGCGCGTCGCCGTCGAGCTCAAGCGCCGTCTTCTGGAACTGGAAACACAAGGCCGCCTGAGCGGGGTGATCGAGTTGGTGCCAATGGCCAACCCGATCGGTATCGCCCAGATGTTCCAGGCCACCCATCAGGGGCGCTTTGAGTTCTCCAGCGGCAAGAACTTCAATCGCGAGTTCCCGGAGTTGGTCGATGCCGTCGCCCCCCTGTTGGAAGGCCAATTGGTAGACGATGCCGACGCCAACGTCGCACGCATCCGCCGCGCCATGGGCGATGCCCTCGCCGCCATGCCAGCACCGACCTCGGAACTCGACGGCCTGCGTCGCTTGTTGCTGCAGCATGCCTGTGACGCCGATGTGGTGCTGGACCTGCACTGCGACTTCGAATCGATCATGTTGTTGTATGCGATGCCGCAACATTGGCCACGCTTGCAGTCACTGGCCGCTCGCCTCGGCGCCGGGGTCACGTTGTTGGCCGAAGATGCGGGCGGCAGTGCCTTCGACGAAGCCTGCGCAATTGCATGGTTACGCCTGGCTGAGCGGTTTCCTGAAGCCAATATTCCCCTGGCGTGCATGGCCACCACCATCGAATTGCGTGGCATGGCAGACACCGAGCGCGGGCAATGCGTCGACAGTGCACAAGCCATTCTCGGGTATCTCGCCGAACAAGGCCTGATCAGCGGTGACTGGCCAGCGGCACCGCCGAGCCATTGCCAGGCCATGCCATTCGCCGGCGCGCAGTACGCCTGTGCGCCCCATCCGGGTGTGGTGAGTTTTCTGCAACCGCTGGGCGCGCAGGTCAAGGTTGGCGATCCGCTCTTCGAGGTCATCGACCCGCTGACCGACCGCCATAGCGTGGTGAACGCCAGTACCGACGGGATTCTCTATGCCCGCGAACGGCTGCGTTATGCCCAGCCTGGATTGTGGTTGGCCAAAGTTGCCGGTTCTACCCCCATTCGCCAGGGTCGCTTGCTCAGCGACTGATGCCAGAGAGTTAAAACCATGTACAAACTCGAAGTTCAAGACCTGCATAAAAGCTACGGCGCGCACCAGGTGCTCAAGGGCGTGTCCCTGCAAGCACAGGCCGGTGACGTGATCAGCATCATCGGTTCCAGCGGCTCTGGCAAAAGTACGTTCCTGCGCTGCATCAACCTGCTGGAGCAACCCAATGCGGGCAATATCGTACTCAATGGCGAACCGCTCAAGCTGGTCGCCAACAAGCTTGGCGGGCTGAAGGCGGCCGAACCCAAGCAGTTGCAACGCATGCGTTCACAGCTATCGATGGTGTTTCAACACTTCAACCTCTGGTCACACATGAGCGCTCTGGAAAACGTCATGGAAGCCCCGGTGCATGTGCAGGGCCTGGGCAAGAAAGAGGCACGGGAAAAGGCCGAGCACTACCTTGATAAAGTCGGGGTAGCCCACCGCATGAACGCCTGGCCGGCGCATATGTCCGGTGGCGAGCAGCAGCGCGTGGCCATTGCCCGCGCACTGGCGATGGAACCGCAAGTGATGCTGTTTGATGAGCCGACGTCGGCGCTCGACCCCGAACTGGTCGGCGAAGTGCTTAAAGTCATGCAGGATCTGGCGCAGGAAGGCCGCACCATGGTGGTGGTGACTCACGAAATGGGCTTTGCCCGAGAGGTGTCGAACCAACTGGTGTTCCTGCACAAGGGCGTTGTCGAAGAGCGCGGCGACCCGAGCGAGGTGCTGGTCAACCCGCAATCCGAACGCCTCCAGCAGTTTCTGTCCGGGAGTTTGAAGTAAGACCGCCGCCCACCCATCCACGGCTCGGCGCTGCCCTGACAAGGCAGGCTTGGGATACACTCCAGCCAACCTTGTCAGGGCATCAGGCACAGCCCTTCTTTCACCTTCAGGAAATGTTGAGCTGGATATGCCAACCCCATCGAAAGACACCACTGTCTATGCCGCGCCGGTCATGCGCAAACTGACGGAAATCGTTTCCGAACTGCCGCCGTCACTGCGCAAGGTGGCGGACTTTATCCTGCGTCACCCGCTCAAGGCCGCGACACTGACCATCGAGGAGATGGCTCACGAGACATTGACCTCACCCGCCGCCGTCAACCGTCTGGCCAAAGCACTGGACCTCGGTGGCTACAGCGGCATGAAGGCCGAGCTGGTCGCAACGTTGCAGCAGATGGTGTCGCCGGTCGACAAACTGCGCAACGAACTTGCCCATCGCCCCGGTGGCGCGTTTGGCCTGCATGAACAACTCCAGAGCGCCAGCAGCAACCTGGCCACGGCAGTGACCAACAACCACGCCGACACCTTTGAAGCCTTCGTCACTCGCCTGACCACGGCACGCAAAATCTACATTCTGGGGTTCGGCAACAGTGTTTACTTCGCCGGTCTTGCTGCCTCGACCCTGATGCCCTTTTGTGCGGACGCCGCGGCCATCAGCATGGAAGGCGGCAACGAAAACGCCGCTTACCGTCTGGCCGCAATCACCGACCAGGACGTGTTGCTGGCGATCTCCCTGCCGCGCTACTCCCTCGACACCCTGCAACTGGCACGCTTCGCCAATGAACGTGGCGCATCGGTGCTGGCCATTACCGACTCCCCCGCCTCGCCGCTCACCGGCATTGCCGAGCACACGCTGTTTGCGCCTTGCGATCACCCGGTGCTGACCAGTTCCAACATCGCCGTGCTGGCCTTGATCGAAGGCTTGGTCGCCGGCGTGATGGCGCGCAATAAAGAAGCGGTCAAACTGGCAACCGAACTGACTGAAAGCGTGATGTCGTACCTGCACATCCCTGCCAGCGGTAAACCACCGAAAAAGTGATTCCGTTCTGGTTTTTACCTGATAGACCCGTGCGGGAGTGGTCTGGAGATGCTTTCTTCGCCGCCCACCTGCTGAATCACCTCGGGTTTGGTAGATACCTTGACGGCAAATTCAATCAAGCAGTGATAGAAATCCAACACCCGCTTTCTTGCTGATTGCGGTCTTGCGCTACCGTCACCTTTGGGTCCGTTAACGGCCCTTCGTGACTGAAAGCAACCGGCCAAACGCAGACTTTAACGCTGATACGCGGTTATGATCCGGGATAACCAGGCTCCCTCGGACCCATTGCTTATGCCAGCCTCGCAAATCCGCCCCTCTCCCGCCCCCCTGCTCAAGCCAGGAGAAACTGTGGTCTTGTTCGACGGAGTCTGCAAATTGTGCAATGGCTGGGCGAGGTTCTTGATTCGCCATGACCGCCAGCGGCGCGTGCGGTTGGCGGCGGTTCAGTCACCCGAGGGGCAGGCCCTGCTCGCGTGGGCAGGTTTGCCCGTGGATCAATTCGAGACCATGGCAGTGATCCGTGACCGACATTACTGGGAGCGTTCAGACGCATTTTTCGAAGTCATCGCCCAATTGCCCGCACTCTGGCGCCCCGTGAACCTCTTGCGCATCTTCCCTCGCAAGCTTCGAGATTGGGCATACGACCGCATTGCGCTTAATCGTTATCGGCTCTTCGGGAAATACGACAGGTGCCTGTTGCCGGATCCTGATCATGAACAGCGCTTTTTGAAAGCGCCCCTATGAACGCCCTCACACGCATTAACTGGATCGCCCGTGGGGGGCTGGCGTTCATGTTTGGCTACCACGGTCTGATTCCCAAGTTGCTGTGGCTAAGCCCGGGCGAGCTGACAATGATCCAGTCTCACGGGATCACTCAGGTTGAGCTGTTCGCCAATATTGCCGGGGTCGCAGAGATTGCACTGGCCTTATGGATACTGCTCGCGCCGCGCAGTGGCTGGCCTCTTGCCGTCGCCGCGACGGCGCTATTTGGCCTGCTGCTGGATGTGGCGATTTTCAATCCATCAATGCTCAAGGATGCCTTCAATCCGGTCTCGTTGAATGTGGCGGGACTTGCCCTGTGCGCAGTGGCCTGGAACACCAAGTCTTGAGCCAGCCGATCCTGCTATCCCAATAGCTCGACCAGTTGCACCGGCGTCATCTTCGTCACCATCATCAGCACAATCACAAACATCCCGACAAAACCGACTACCCCCATCCACAACCATTTTTTGTACACGGATCGGTATTCATCATCGAGTCCGTTTCCAGCCTCAACCGCGCACGACGCCATCAGATACAGCCGCTTCTGCAGCACCAATACCGGCAGCCAAAGCGAACCCACGCAGAAGAAGATAATCAACGAAGTCAGCACCCATTCCGTGGTCATGGGAAGTCCGGAGAGCCTCATCAGCAAGTAGCCCGTGATGATCTGAATAAAGCCTGCCGGCGTGGTGATCCAGGTGTCGAAACGCACGACCATTCGGGCCACATGCGCAATCACTTGAGGGTTGGCCGTACGGCTGGCTGCGATCAGGTAGAGGTAGGAGCCCATGCCGAATCCGAACAGGAAAATCGCGGCGATGACGTGGAGGTACTTCAGGCATAGATAGAGCATCTCAGCGCGGCTCGTCAGAGAACTGCACGGACAGGCTCAAATTGTCCGGATCGTTGATCGCTGCCATGTATTCATCGACAGTAATTTCGCCCACACAAGCCCGGGCACCGGGTTGCGGCACATACCCCTGGGCCATTTTCGCGGCCAAGGCTACAGCTGCGCAGCTTGGGATCTCCGGACCTTTGTCATTCATGGCCGTCAGTTGCACGGTCATGGCCAGCGGTTTCCCATCAACTCCCATGCCCTGAACGTCGATGTACATCGCGCTTTTACCATCGCCGAAGCGTTCAAACCTGGTCCCCAGCCGATGCAGTCTTGCGGCCCAAAGGGCATGGTCGCGAACCAGCCCGATCCTCAGCGCCTGAGCCAGCAGATAGTTGGCGACACCCCCAAGCTTCAAGCCTGCGCCGGCCTTGAAGCTCAGGGTTTGCGCGCCATAGCGGCCGATGAAAATATCCATGTCCGGCACATCGACGTTGGCCAGCACCCGAGTGCCCAAGTGCGGCATCTTGCGAAGCGTCAGATCCTGCCAACCCAACACTTCATGCACCTTGCCATTCTTGAATTGCTTGATCGGTTTACCTGCGTAGGCGAGTACGCCTTCGACGGTCGACAATCCCGGTATCTTCGCCGAAGAGGATATGCCGTGCTCGATCGAGTCGATACGACTGAAGCGAGAGCGCTGCTGATCGATGATGGCTGACGAAAGCGTCGGCACTGAACTGCAGCCACTGAGGATCGCCACTGCGGCCTGTTTCGCCTGGGCATCGAGTACGCCAACGCCGTTGACGAAGGTTCGGCAATCCGACAGGTCGCAATAGTTCACGCCAGCGTTTATGCAACTTTCGGCGACTGCATAGGATTGCCCCTGAAACGGGCCGCCGGTATGGATGACCAACTGGATGTTCATCGAGCCCAAAACGGATTTGAACTCAGTGCCCATGGCATTGCCGCACCAACTTTCGGCGACAGTGCCCGATTGGCTTTTCAACTCATCGACTTTGCGCTGCAACTTGTGTGGATCGCGGCCCGAGATCACCAGCTCCACATCTGGCATCGTCGCCAAATGCCTGCAAACGATGCTACCGAAGTTTCCGTAGCCACCGACCACCATCACCCTGAACACCATTCAACTCTTCCCTAACTGACAGGCTGCTTTCAGCCAATAACGAACGTGGTTTTCAAGTTTTACCCCATAGCGACATTGGAGTGTAAAGCAACCCGGTGGACGATCGTGACTTGCACAGGAACGACTGGAGTTCACCCTCCAGTTTCTGGATAATGGCCATATGCCGTCATCCGTACAGCCCACTGATAAGGACATCCCGTTCGATGAAGTTGCCGTCCTCTGCTCTGCTCCTCGCTTGCGCTCTGCTCCTGCCCATCGTCGCCCAAGCCAGCGATTCTGCGCTGACCGAAACGTTCAAGGCCTTCACCCGCTGCGATGCCAGTTTCTTCTCCAGCCTGAACACCCACCGTGATGCCTGGGGGGCGTTTGCGCCGCTTAAGCAGGAAAAAGATGCGGCGTGGATAACCGTTAAAAGCCGCGGCAGCAGCCCGGAAAATTCAGTGTCTCTGCGCGGTACGCCGATCGTTGCCGGTATGAAACTGTTGTCCTATGTCGACGAGAGTAACGACCTCGGCCAACTGGGTCACTACTATTTCTGGGGCTTCATTGTTGAAGGCGGCATAGACGAAGTGGCTAAGCGCCTCGCGCCGCTGATGGAGCAACCTGGGCAACTGCAGAATGTAGGCTCGTCCTATGTGCGCAGTGAACTCAAGGTCGGTGACCAATGGCGACTCATCCAACCGCAGCCAGGCACGGCGCCGGGTAACAAACGTGTGGAACGCATCTTGATCGTCGAGGCGCAAGGCAAACAGGGCACTCAGTCGCGGGTCAATTGTTCCCTGCAAGGCGCCGTTGACGGTGCGATGCTTACCCAACTGCGCCCGGACATCACGCCGGCGGATTATCCTCAGCCACAACCGGATACGAGCATTGCCGGTGTCGCCGTACCGGAAGACGTGCTCAAGCGCCTCGACTCGCCTCTGCTCAAGCCGAAATTCAAAACGTTGAGCTACACCTACGCCACCAGGACAGGCAATGCGATCAAGGATCGTCCGGTGACGGTTGAGTACACCGCAGATGGCGGTTTGCTGAAGAAGAACGAGATCTACAGCAAAACCTTCCACGTCGAGCGTCTCACCCAGGCGGGCCTGATTCAGTTGAAGTCGAAAATGAACGGCGTAGGCGATGGACGCGTGTTGCTCACCCGCGAACTTGAGGTTAAGGCCCCGACGAGCTGGAGCCCCGGCCAGACGTTGAGCGCTCGCCTGGTCATGGAAGAAGTGCCTGCCCGGCCAACCGACAAACCCATGAAGCTGTCGACGACTTGCACCGTGGGTCAGCGCTTCCCTGCCCGGCAAGTATTCGCCTCACTGACCGGCGATGCCATCGCGCTTGAGTGCGAACAGGGCACCAGTAAAACCTCCAACGCCTTTATCGAGGATTTGGGGGTTTCCCTGACGCTGGAGTCGACGTGGGACAAATCGAATAGCGTGTACACGTTCACTGCAGTGGATGTTGTGCGTTAAGCAGTCATCGAGACTGAGGCCTAGACACGCTTCTGGATGTAGCGACTGCATGGGCGGCCGCCAGCACCAAGAGCCCGTTGTCGAGCGCTTCTGAATCAAATGTATGGCAGCGCTGTGCGGCTATTTTGCAGATGCGCCGCCCAAACCCGTCCCCGCCTGACCAAGGACAGGCGAAAGGATCGAGTTTGCTAAACGTCCGCTATGGGGTTGAAAGTGCCTACCCTACGCCACTCCTGCATTAAATCCCCCCCCATCATTTGACCCCGCCCGACAATCATCCCAAACCTCACGTATCACCTCCTTAAGCATCAGCGCCTCGGCCCAGCGATCGGTGATGTCGCGTCCATCGGCACCGGTGATGGCATAAGGTGGCGGGCCGAGTTCGCAGGTGAAGGACAGGCTGGCGGGCGTGTTCGGGCGGGCCAGCCAATCCTCTATTCCATAGCGCCACCAGCCCAGGAAACGTTCCAGCCAGGGTCGATGCTGGGCGAAGCTCAGGGGCACCTGGACCTGTTCGCCGTTGGCGACACGCCCATGAAAACCCCAACTGTGGCGCAGGATGGTGTGGATCTGTTCGTCGTCTTCGGCGGTGGCCGGCTCTGGCAGTTCGCGGCCTACGACATAGTGGGACAGGTCGGCCAACAGTTTGAGATTGGGCATTTCCTCGAGAATGTCGAGGGTGAACAACAGGTCATTGGTGAGGCGATAACGGTGGGTTTCCAGCAGAACGGGAAAGTCCACCTGCTCGGCCAGACGCTGCCAGCCTTCGATCAGTTCGATAGCTTGCTTCAGCGTGCGCGGCCGCACGTCTGCTTGCAGCGTGAGGTGGTGGCAGCCGTAGCGGGCCGCGACGTCGATCGCTGCCGCCAGATCATCCACGGTGCGGGGGAACACCTGCCCTTCGATTTGCAGGCCTTGCGCCTTGGCGGCGGCATGCAGGCGTGCGGCATGTGGCGCGACCCAGAAATGGTCGGTGATGCCGTCGAAGCCGGCGGCGGCGATTTTCTCCACTTGCGCTTCCAGGGGAAGGTCGCATTGGCCGCGGTGATCTTGCATGGCCCACTGGGACTGAAAGACCAGGAATTCACGCATGTCAGTTCCTCAGCAGTTGTTTGAGCGGTACATCGGCGTCGGCCAGAGCGTCTACCGAAAGGAGGTTACGGTGAGCGATCAGCCGTTCGCACAGCTTGATGTCCTTGGCGATGCTATTCCCCTGCCCCCAGCCGCAAGCGCCTTGCAAACGTTGCTCGGCATCGAGGTAGAACAACAGGAATCCGCCACCCGGTGTTATCCGGCTCGCCGTGGGTTGTGTGTTTGCGATCATGCCCACGGTCTGCAATCCCCAGTCGTATTGATCGGACCAAAAACCGGGAATGACCTCGAAAGGCAGCTCGCCGCCCAACAGATTCAGGGCGGCGTGACGACCTTGGGTCTCGGCGTTGCGCCAGGTTTCCTGTCGCTGGAAAACGCCTTGCGGGTGCAGTCGAAACTCACAGACATCGCCCGCCGCAAAGATGTCCTGCGCGCTGGTGCGCAGTTGGGCATCGACGCGAATGCCCTGGCCGACCTCAAGTCCTGCGGCCGCGGCCAGTTCAATGTTGGGTTGCATGCCGATGCCCACCACCACCAAGTCACAGGGCAGCAACTCGCCGTCGACCAGTTGCACGGACTCAACGTGAGTAGTGCCCTGCACCGCCTCAATCGCCACATTCAGCCGGACATCCACGCCCTGACTGCGATGCAGGTCCAGCAGGACACTGGACAGTTGCTCCGGCAACACCCGACCCGCCAAGCGCGGACCGGCCTCGAGCAAGGTCACGGTGCAACCCAAGGCCCGGGCGGTGGCGGCGACTTCGAGCCCGATGAAGCCGCCACCGATGATCACCACGCGGGTGTCAGGTTGCAACGAAGCGCGCAGTGCCAGGGCCTCGTCATGGGTACGCAGATAATGCACATTGAGCAGGTGCTCGGGCACCGAGGCGAGTCTGCGCGAGCGCCCTCCCGTCGCCAATAATAGCCGGGCGTAATGCAGCCAACTGCCGTCAGCCAGTTGCAGACGATGCTGCTGCGGATCCAGGCATTTCACCGGGTTGCCGGCCAGGTGTTCGATGTCCAGTTCGGCGAGCTGAGCGGTATCGCACAGGCTGTAACCCGCCAGATCGACCGTGCCCTGCAACAGCCCCTTGGACAGCGGCGGACGTTCATAGGGCGCGTGGGACTCGTCGCCTATCAGAATCAGGCGACCGCTATAACCTTCGCCGCGCAGGGTCAGGGCCGCACGGCCACCCGCATGCCCGGCGCCGACGATGACCAGTGGAGCATTGGCAGGATTCATGGCACAGACTCCGTGCAGTTAAACCGTGATGGCGAGCAGCACACGCCCCGCCTCGACCCGGACTTCATAGGTCTTGAGATTGACGCACACCGGTGCGCCAAGGGCTTTGCCGGAGCGATAGTCGAAACGCCCGTTGTGCTTGGGGCACTCGACGACATGGTCCATCACCAAACCATCAGCCAAGTGGATGGACTCGTGGGTGCACAGGCCCGCGGTGGCGAAAAACTCGCTGTTAGCGGAGCGGTAGACGGCATAGGTGTGCTGGCCATGGTCGAAACGAATGACATCTTCATCGTCGATATCGTCCACGGCACATACATCGATCCATTGATCGGTCATGGCGTTTTCTCTTGTAGTGGTACAGGCAGGAAGGTGTCATGTGGGAGCGGGCTTGCTCGCGAAAGCGGTGTATCAGGCGACATCGATGTTGACTGTGACGCCGTCTTCGCGAGCAAGCCCGCTCCCACAGGGGTTGTGCCTATTGGATGTCAGCCCGGCATTGCTTCAGGTTGTGCCCGGACGGTTGCGGCGGGTTTGGTGCTTTGTGGCAAAGGACGAGAGACGAAATACGTCGGGTCTTTGCGCTGCTTCCAGATGGTCGGGAGGATTTCCTTGAAAGCCTCGAACAGGCTGGTGTAAGGCGGCGGGCAGTCACGGCGAATCTCCTCGTGAAGCTGCGCCAGCGCGTGAAACGGCACCATCGGATACATGTGATGCTCAAGGTGATAGTTCATGTTGAGGTACATAAAGCGCAGCACCGGGCCCATATAAATCGTGCGGCAGTTGCTGCGGTGATCGAGTACGTCCTCAGCCAGGCCGACATGCTGCGACAGGCCGAACAGGTAGGAGAGCCAACCGCCATAGAGGGTCGGCAGGCCGATGAACATCAGCGGCAACCAGCTCTGCAGATAAACCGCAGTACCCACGGTGAGCGCATAAATCACCAGCCAGACGCGTGCGTCCCTCACCACCTTGGGCCACTCGGATTCGGGGATGAACGTCTGCTCTTCTTCACCCATCCGCCCTACCGCGTGCTTGCAGACTGACCACATCGTGTTCAACGCGTAAGGCATTCTGAACAGGCTCAGCACCATATTGATCAGGCTTGGCGGACGTGGTTCGACAATCTCTGGATCGCGGCCGACGATCACGGTGTCGGTGTGGTGCCGTGCATGGCTCCAGCGCCAGACTTGGGGTTCGAACATGAACATGAAGCTCGACAGCTGATAGATCGCGTCATTCATCCAGCGGGTCTTGAACGCCGTACCGTGACCCGCTTCGTGCCAACGGGCATTGGACGCCGTGCCGTAGAGCAGCCCGTAGACGAAGAAGAACGGAACGCAGGCCCAGGAGCCCCAGAACCAGTAACCACCGACCCCGGTCACGACCATCGCCGACAGCCAGATCGCGGTATCCAGCAAGGCCGGGCCATCGCGGCGCTGCATTAATTCCTTCATGCGTTTACGAGAAATGGGGGATTGGTACCAGCTTGCCGATACCAGGCCTTTTTGCGCCGCTCGGGCGGCTTCGGGGCCGGTCAATCGATAATCCCGAGGCTTGGGTTTACCGGGGTTTTCAAAGGCTGCGTTTTGTTCAGGCATTTTATTGTTCTCCGCAAGCTTGATTATTTTAGGCACTTTTCGACGCGGGATCACATCGCTGGGGAAAATATAGAGAGCGCAGAAATCACCCTCAAGCCCTTGAATACATTCCCTATCAAGCTATCATCCAGGCCCATTGAAGCTTGATAGTTTTCTATCAAAGCGCTTGCGGGGCCCGCCATGAACAACACTAAACGCCCAACCATCGCCACCGTTGCCGAACACGCTGGCTTGAGTGTCGCCACCGTGGACCGGGTGCTCAACGCCAGGGCTCCGGTCAACCCGGACACCGCCGAGCAGGTATTCCAGGCCGCCGAAGCGGTCGGTTATTTCGCCGCCAGGCTGATCGGCCAGCGGATCCGCGAACGGCGTCCCACCTATCGTTTCGGCATCCTGCTACTCGGTACCGCCCAGGCGTTTTATGGCAACGTGGCCGCCGCCATCACCGAGGCGGCGCAGCGTCAGGCTGGCGCCAACCTGAGCATTCAATTCGAGTACGTTTTCGATCGCACGCCCAGCGCGATCATTGCCCAGATCGAACAACTGGCGGTGCAGTGCGACGCTCTGGCGGTGGTCAGCTTCGCGCATCCGCTGATCAATGCCGCCATCGCGCAGATCAGAGAGGCCGGCGTGCCGGTGATCGCGATGCTGTCGGACATTCATGAGACGGCGGATGAGCCTTACGTCGGCCAGGATAATCACGAGGTCGGACGTACCATGGGTTGGCTGATGGCGCACACGTGTGGCGCCCGCAAAGGCAGCGTCGGGGTGTTGCTCGGCGGCCACCGTTTTCTTGGCCATCAGGCGCGGGTCGAGGGGCTGCGCAGCTACCTGGCGGAGCGCGCCCCAGGGTTGCGGCTGCTGGAAGCGGTGATCAATCTGGACAATTGCGACATCACCGAAGAGGCGACGCTGGACCTGTTGGCGCGGCATGACGACTTGCGGGGGTTGTGCGTGGTCGGCGGTGGCGGCGACGGGGTCATCAATGCCCTGTCGCAGCTACCGAAGCAGCCGTCGCTGTGCTGCATTCTGCAGGAGTCGACCGAGCTGTCGCGACAAGCGTTGAATCAGGGATTGATCAGCCTGGTGATCGACTCCCAGCCGCGATTGCTGGCGGCAGCGCTGGTCGACTTGCTGGTCGAACTGCAGACCACGCCGGACTTCGATCCGATACGGCATCGAATTTATATCCCATTGCAGATCATCACCTCAGAGAACGCTCGAGGCTGAACCTGTGAGGGTTACCGAGAATATCCACACACTTTCGCAGACACACCAAACCTGTGGCGAGGGAGCTTGCTCCCGCTGGGCTGCGTAGCAGCCCCAAAACCGATCACTGAGTTCTTTCTGAAAAAACTGCGGCAGCCCTATTGGGGCCGCTGCGCGACCCAGCGGGAGCAAGCTCCCTCGCCACAAGGTCGCTCTTCATTCATCCTACTCATCAGAAGTCGGGCTCCGAACGGAAAGCATCGGCACTCAGCCCGAACCGATTCATCTTGTTGTACAACCCGCCGCGAGAAACATTCAGCTGCCTCGCGGCCAGGCGGATGTTGCCGCGGGTATCCCTGAGGGCGGCGATGATCGCATTCATTTCATGGGTGCCGAGGTCTAGGGCAGCCCGGGGTTCGGGCACACTTCCCGGCACCGGCTGACGTAGCCTTTGCTTGATTTCAAGCGGTAGATCAGCTGGCTGGATCAGTTCGGTCACCGCCAGATTGGTCGCACGTTCAATGGTGTTTTCCAACTCACGAACATTACCCGGCCAGCTATAGGCCGAAAGAATATCCAACGCCTCTGGCGAGATGCCCTGCACCGATTTGCGCAACGACCGGGTGCAACGATTGAGAAAATGCCGCGCCAGCAATGGAACATCTTCCCGACGCATCCGCAGCGGCGGAACCGTCAGGTTCAGTACATTGAGCCGGTAGTAAAGATCCTCACGGAAGGCGCCATCGGCAACCGCCTGGCTCAGGTTGCGGTGGGTGGCGGCGATGATGCGTACGTCCACTTGCTGCGATTTTTTCGCGCCCACGCGAGTCACCTCGCCTTCTTGCAAGACGCGCAGCAGGCTGACCTGGGCATCGAAAGACATGTCACCGATTTCGTCGAGGAAGATCGTTCCGCCATCGGCCAATTCGAACTTCCCGGCAGAGCCGCCACGGGCCGATCCGGTGAAGGCGCCCTCGACATGACCAAACAGTTCGCTCTGCACCAGATCTCGCGGAATGGCCCCGCAATTGACGGCCACAAACGGACCGTTGCAACGCTCGCTGGCGTTATGGATTGACTGGGCGAACAGCTCCTTGCCGGTGCCGCTTTCCCCCAGGATCAGCGTGGTCGAGTCACTGCGACTGGCAATCCGCCCCAGGTGCAACGCGTCCTGTATGGCTCGCGAACTGCCTTGAATGGTCTCGAAGGTGTAGCTGGCTTGAGTGCCGATGATCCGCCGGGTAATTTCCCGGATGCGCCGGTTCTCGCGCAACGAAACAATGCGCCCGCCCTGCTCCAGTGGGCACACCGAGACCAGACACGCCAAGTGGCTGCGATCATGCAATTCAAACGTGCAATCCAGGTCCCTTATCCCTTCATACTGCTGCCCTTCCCCGCCACGCAGCAGAATCTCATCGGTCAGCTCGCTCTGGCCCAGACGCTGGAACGGGCTGCCCAGTAGATCCAGCCCCACACGAAACAATTGGCGGGCATAACGGTTGAGCGCCTTGATGCAGCCCCGTTCATCCAGCACCACAAGACCCTCGTTGAGCACTTCGAGGACGGTTTGCTGTTCTTCCAACAGAGCTTGAAGCGCCATCTGCCGCGAGACCGCTTCGGCCGCTGCCTGGACGGTGCCCAGTGTATGGAAATGAAACCAGCCCGGCTCAGCGGTCAAGGTCAGCATGGCCAGCGTCCTGCCCTGCGCATCCCTGATCGGCGCGGCAGCACAATGCATGCGCCGGCGACGCAGGCCGATCCCGAAGTTTTCCTCGGCCAGCACATACACCAAGCGATCTTCGGCAAGCGCCAGCCCGGTGCAGTTGGTGCCCTGCACCGACTCCAACAGCCGGCTGCCCACAGGCGTGAGGTCCAGGCCGCAGAAATACAGGGTCGTGCCTGCGGCATCGGTCAGATTGATATGGCCCCTGGGGTTGTAAGCCAGTAATCCCTTCATGACCTCCGCCGCTGCGGAGATCAAGGCGCGATTGGCCGCAAGCGTTGCGGCCAGAACGGCCGGGGCGACGAACCGGTATTCGCCATCCTCAGGATCGAGGCCGGCACTGACGCTGCGCAGCCAGGAATCCCAGATAACCTGCCTGACCCCCGCAGGTCGATCGATGCACCCTTTCAGGCAAGCCAGCCAAGCCTGGTCCAGCTCGGCGATCGGTCCTTCGTTCAACGATGCAGGCCCGAGCGCGGTGATGTAATCGAGGTCTTGCGCGCTGAAGGCTGTTAGCTGTGGGTTCACCATCATCAATCCGCTTCTATGTTCACGTTTTAGACATGTCAGTGTAGACATGTCATTCGAATGAACACATCTTTCAGTAAATATTAATTAACTCCTTAAATATCAAGCATTTAGATATTGGCACAGCCCTTGCTCTCTTGATTAACGCCAGCGAGGACATTCCTGCTGCGAGTCATTGAACAACAATAAAAGGGAGTCATTTCATGAGTACGTCCAAGATCATCCGCCTGGGTCTCATCGGTGCTGGCCGCATGGGCAGCTTTCACGGCCTGACTGCCGCCAGACACATTCCCGGCGCCTGTCTGGCCGCCATCGCCGACCCTACCCCCGGTCAAGCCGCGCGCCTGGCTGCAGAGTTGGGTGTGCAACGGGTCTATACCGATCCACAGCAACTGCTCGATGACCCGGAAATCGACGCTGTCTTGATCGCCGCCCCCGCCCGCAGCCATGCCGAACTGGTGATCAGTGCGGCCCGCGCCGGCAAAGGCGTGTTTTGTGAAAAACCCATGGCCATCACCCTCGACGAGGCCGACCGCGCCATCGCCGCAGCTGCCGATGCGCGCGTGCCGCTGCAGGTCGGCTTCAACCGCCGCTTCGCCAAAAGCTTCCGCGCCGCCCACCTGGACGTGGTCGCAGGCCGCATCGGTACGCCGCAACTGCTGCGCTCGCTGACCCGCGACCCGGCGCTGAACAATCCGGCTGCCTCGCCGCAGTGGGTGATTTTCCTCGAAACCCTGATCCATGACTTCGATACCCTGCGCTACCTCAATCCCGGTTCCGAAGTGGTCGAAGTTTTTGTCATGGCCGATGCCCTGATCGCACCGGACTACAAGGCCAAGGGCTTCCTCGACACCGCCGTGGTCACGATCCGTTTCGACAACGGCGCCATCGCGACGGCCGAGGCCAATTTCCAGGCCGTGTATGGCTACGATGTTCGAGGGGAAGTGTTCGGCAGCGCTGGCATGCTGACCATGGGCAGCGTCAATGAGTCTGACCTGGTGCGCTATCTGGCCAATGGCATCCAGGCCGATACCCAGCGCCTCGACACCGACCTGCTGCGTGATGCGTATGTGGCCGAGCTCAACCACTTTGTCGACTGCCTGCGCACTGGTGAAAAACCGCTCGCCAGCGGCGAAGACGCCCGCGCGGCACTGGCCATTGCCCGCGCGTGTATCGAGTCCTTCCAGCAGGGCAAACCAGTGCGCGTGCAAGGAGCCCATTCATGAGTTTCACACCGTTCAAATTGGCGATCAGTGCCGAGATGGTCTTCCTCGACTTGCCGTTCACAGAGCGCGTAAAACGCATTCACGCGCTGGGGTTCAGTGCCGAACTCTGGGACTGGACGAAGAAAGACATTGCGGCCCTTGTCGCCACGGGCGCTGACTTCACCTCGATGACCGGCTACATCTCGGGCAACCTGACCGACCCCGAAGACATCCAGCACCTGCTCGACAGCGCACGAGAATCGCTGGCCGTCGCCGCACAACTCAATTGCCCGAGTCTCAACCTGCATGGCACTGGCCTGGGTGACAAAGGTTTGCCGGTCAAACCCGTGGCCCACACCACCGGACGCATGTGGTTGAGCGCCTGCAAGACCCTGGAAAAAATCGCTCGCCTGGGCGAAGACGCAGGCCGGGTATTCTTGCTGGAAAACCTCAATACCGAGGTGGACCACCCCGGCACTCCCTTCGCTCGCGCCGACGATACCCTGGCGCTGATCGAGGCTGTGGGCAGCCCTCATCTGAAGATGAACCTGGACCTTTACCATGCCCAGATCGGCGAAGGAAACCTGATCGAACTGATCCAGCGCGCAGGCAGCGCCATCGGGGAAATCCAGGTCGCCGATGTCCCCGGCCGCATGGAACCGGGCACCGGCGAAATCCATTATCCGGCCATTGCCAAAGCCTTGTTCCGCATGGGATACACCGGTGTCGTCGGGCTTGAGGGCTGGGCCAGCGGCGACAGCGAAGCGGCACTTGAACGCTTTCGGCTAGCCTTCACGCTGGATTGAAATGCCGGTCAGCGAGGCTGAGATCCGCCCTTGTAGGAGCAGCCTCGCAGGCTCGACAGCTGCTACAGATCGCATTACGCATTTTTTTGATCTTGATGAATTTCAACTCATAACAAAAAAGGAAAAACCATCATGCGTCGCTGCACACTTCTTTTTTCCACGCTGTTATTCCTCTTCAGCCAATGGGCCGCAGCCGACTATCGCATCGGCGTCAGCATTGCCAGGGTTGACGACAATTTCATGACCTATGTGCGCAGCGGCCTGGAAGATGCCGCCAGGAAGGAGAACGTCCAGATCCAGTTCGAGGATGCCCAGGGCGATGTGGTTCGCCAGCTCAATCAGATTCAGGGCTTTCTCGGCCAGAAAGTGGATGCCGTCATCGTCCTGCCCGTGGACACCGCCGCCACCGCCAACATGACTCGCGCCGCCGTCGAAGCGAAAATACCGCTGGTCTACGTCAACCGCCATCCGGACGAACGCGTCCTGCCCAAAGGCGTGGTCACGGTGGCCTCCAACGACGTTGAGGCCGGGCAACTGCAAATGCGCTATCTGGCTGACAAGATGGCGGGCAAAGGCAACATCGCGATCATCATGGGCGACCTCGCGCAGAACTCCACGCACGACCGCACCGAAGGTGTCAAACAAGTGCTCAAGGACTATCCCGGTATCAAGATCGTCGAACAACAAAGTGCCGAGTGGCAGCGCAACAAAGGGATGGACCTGACCAGCAACT
Organism: Pseudomonas sp. GM102; assembly: GCF_000282555.1. Classification (NCBI taxonomy): domain Bacteria; kingdom Pseudomonadati; phylum Pseudomonadota; class Gammaproteobacteria; order Pseudomonadales; family Pseudomonadaceae; genus Pseudomonas; species Pseudomonas sp. GM102. The sequence continues at coordinate 79,861 of NZ_AKJB01000090.1, forward strand.
GGCTGCTGGCCGGCACCGGTTTTGATGCCATCGTGGCCAACAACGACGAGATGGCCATCGGCGCCGCCATGGCACTGCAGCAAGCCGGCAAAGCCAAGGGCGAGATTGCAATTGTCGGCATCGACGGCCTGCCTGACGGTCTGGCGGCCATCAAGCGTGGAATGCTCGTAGCCTCCGTCTTTCAAGACCCCAAAGCGCAAGCGACCAGCGCGCTGCAAGCGGCCATCAAGATGATCAAAGGGGAGCCGGTCGAGACGGATGTCTGGGTGCCCTTTCAACTGATCACGCCGGATCAGGTAGCGGTGTTTGAGCAACATTATAAATAGCGTCAAACGGCAGAATTTGAAGATGTGGATTCAACCGGTCGATGCAACAGGCAGAAATCGGCCAGAAACGGACACCCACAAGCCTCCGACTTTCTCCTAGCGATTGCAGATTTCCTAGCTACGCTTGCCAGCAAGGGAATGGCGTAAGTACGGCCTCTCCTTAATTGTCAGGCTAGGGAGCCAACATCTATGGATAGCATGCAGAGCGTTTATCCATCAGCCACCGTTCTGGTGGTCGACGACACCCCCGACAACCTGATGTTGATAGCCGAGTTACTCAAGGACAGCTATCGGGTCAAGGCAGCCAACAGCGGCGAGAAAGCGTTGCGTCTTCTCCAGAGCGACCCACTTCCCGACCTGATCCTGCTGGACATCATGATGCCGGGCCTGTCCGGCTACGAGGTTGCCGGGCAGCTCCAGCTTGCCCCCCGCACTCGCCATATTCCGATCATTTTCCTGACCTCCATGGCTGCCACAGAGGACGAGATTCGCGGCTTGAACCTGGGCGCCGTGGACTACATCACCAAACCGATCATCCCCCCGGTGCTCATGGCCAGGGTCGCGACCCAGATCAAGGTCAAGGCGGCTGCGGACTTCCTGCGTGACAAGAACGAATTTCTGGAGCAGGAGGTGCAGCGCCGCACCCGCGAGGTGACTGCAATCCAGGACGTCACCATCCACGCCATGGCATCGCTGGCCGAAACCCGCGACAACGAAACCGGCAACCACATTCGCCGTACCCAGCACTACATCAAACTGCTGGCCGAGCTACTGCGCGAGCATCCTCGCTTCCGCCACTTCCTCGACGAGGAAACCATCAAGCTGCTGTTCAAATCGGCACCGCTGCACGATATCGGCAAGATCGGCATTCCCGATCGCATCCTGCTCAAGCCGGGACGTCTCACTCTGGAAGAGTTCGAGATCATGAAGACCCACACGACGTTGGGGCGCGATGCCATCCAACACGCCGAGGGTCAGTTAGGGATAGGCGTCGACTTCCTTCATCTGGCCAAGGAAATCGCTTATGGCCACCAGGAAAAATGGGATGGCAGTGGCTATCCGCAAGGGGTGGCCACCGACGACATCCCCATCAGCGCCCGTTTGATGGCCGTGGCGGATGTCTACGATGCGCTGATCAGCCGCCGCGTGTACAAGCCCGGTATGCCCCATGAGCAGGCGGTGGAAATTATGCGCGAAGGCCGGGGTTCGCATTTCGACCCAGACATCTGCGATACCTTTCTGGCCAATGCCGAACGGTTCCGGGAAATTGCCGAGCGGTTCGCCGACAGCGATCAGGACATGGCCAAGCAGTTAGCCTTACTCGAGCAGATCGCTGACCAGCCCTGAGTCCTTGCATCCTTGTGCACACCCAGCTGAATGAGGCGGTATATGAACAGACTGTTCGAGCTGCTCGAGCGCCTGTCCCTGCGCAGTAAATTGATTATCGGTTTCGCTGCGTTGCTGGTATTGATCCTGGTGCTTGGCGTGCAAAGCCTGCGCACCCAGTATTCACTCAGGTACGAAATGCAGCAGTTGTACCAACAGGATCTGGTCGGTATCCAGCATGTGCAGGAGATTCGGGTGCGGCTTCCGCATCTGTTGCTGGCACTGCAACGCGCCGTCGCTACCAGCAACGCGGACATCCGCATCAGCGCCAGAGCGCAGATGGACGTCGCCCAAGAGCGTCTGCACGAGGCCCTGGAGCAGGTTCGCCCAACGCTGCGGCGACAGAGCAGCCTCAACAGCTTGCTGGCGTTTGAGGTGGTCTTGCAGCGCCTGCAGAAAAATGGCGATGAAGCACTGGAACTGGCTGGCAAGGGCTCCCTGGGTCAGGCGCTGATGTTACTCAACAGTAAGGAGTTTCTCGCCCGGGAGCAGGAAAGCGAAGAGCTGCTTCTGCAGATAGAGAAAAACAAGGAAGCCGACATCTACGATACGGCGAAGAATCTGGCCGAGTATGCGCAGCACAGCAGCACGATCACTTATGTGTTGCTGCTGGGCGGATCGACGCTGGCCTTGCTGTTGACCTGGCTGGTCAGTCACTCCATCCGCGTGCCGCTGAATCGCGTACGCGCGGCGGTTGACGAGCTGGCATCCGGCAAGTTGGACGGTCAGATCCCTCACACCGAGCTTCGCAACGAAACCGGCGACCTGGCGCGCGCCATCGCCACGTTGCAACTGGAGGCTTGTCAACTTGAGCGCCAGCGCTGGGTCAAGGCCCACGCCTCGCTCCTGCAAGTGGATCTGCAACAGGCAGAGACGCCGCAGCAGTTGGCCCAAGCTTTCTTTTGCCGCATCGCGCCACAGCTGGGCATGTGCCAAGGCGCGCTGTACGTTCTCTATGAAGGTGCGCCACGCCTGCAATTGCTGGGTGGTTATGCGGTGGACAGTGAGCGCCCACTGCGCGCGGAGCTCGAGCTCGGTGAAGGGCTACTTGGCCAGTGCGCACTGGATCGCCAACCCCGCCAGCTCAAGGATCTGCCTGAGCAGTTCTGGCGTGTGCGCACACAGTTGGGTGAAGCCCCCGCCAGCCATCTGCTGGTTCAGCCTGTGCTGCGTGGCGAGCGTCTGCTCGGGGTTATGGAAATGGCCGGCTTTCGCCCGCTGGAAGAGAACGAGGCGTTGCTGCTGCAGGAAGTGCTACCAAGGCTGGCCGGAGCCATGGCCATTATGGAACGCAGCGAGGCGGCCCAGGCGCTACTGCAGGAAACTCGCCGCCAGGCTGACGAGATGGGTGCCCAAACCTTGCAACTGGAACGTCAGGCCAGGGAACTGGAGGCCCAGCAGGTGGCACTGCGCACCACCGAGGCCTGGTACCGCGGCATTATCGAGGCGGCACCGGACGGCATGCTGGTGCTGGGTGCCGACGGCCATATCCTGATGACCAATCCGCAAATGGACACTCTGTTTGGCTATGAACAGGGCGAACTGATCGGTGCCAGCATCGAGCATCTGGTGCCGCAGGCTGCCCGCGAGCGGCATGTCAAGTTACGCGACGGGTTCATTGCCAGCGGCGGCACCCGGCAGATGGGCGGCGACCTGGATGATCTGAGCGGCGTGCGCAAGGACGGCAGCCTGTTCTCCGTGGAAATTGGCCTGTCCCATCTGCCCCGCCTGGAGGGCCGTGGCGTCTGCGTTTGTGCCTCGGTGCGCGACGTGAGCGAACGCAGGGCGATGGAGGCCAAGCTGCGTATTGCCAGCGATCGCCTGAACCTGGCGCAGGAGGCCGGCGACATCGGTTTGTTCGACGTTGATCTGATCAGCGGCAAAAACTATTGGACGCCACAGCTCGAAACGCTGTTCGGGCTTGAGCCTGGCGAATTCGGTGGCACTCTGGAGCACTGGAAGGCGCTGGTGCATCCGGATGACATGGCGCGTGCCAGTAGCACGTTCGAGCGCGCAATCCAAAGTGATGATGATCGCACCGAGTTCGACTTTCGCATCGTGCGGCAAAACGATGGGCGGGTGCGCACATTCAAATCGCTCACCCGCTTCTCACGTACACCTGACGGCAAGCCCTTGCGCGCAACCGGCATCAACATCGACGTGACTGCACTGGCAGAGGCAAGGGCGGCGGCCGAGGACGCGACCCAGGCCAAGAGCGAGTTCCTCGCCAACATGAGCCACGAGATCCGCACGCCCATGAACGCCATCATCGGCATGAGCCACTTGGCGCTGCGTACCGATCTGGATAGTCGCCAGCGCAACTACATTGAAAAGGTGCACCGCTCGGCGGAGAACCTGCTGGGGATCATCAACGACATCCTCGATTTTTCCAAGATCGAGGCCGGCAGGATGAGCCTCGAACAGACCCCCTTCCGCCTGGAGGACGTACTCGACAGCTTCGCCGCCATGATTGGCCTGAAAACCGAGGACAAGGGCCTGGAATTGTTGTTCCAGACCCCGCCCGATCTACCCACTGCATTGCTCGGAGACCCCCTGCGCCTGGGGCAAGTGCTGATCAACTTGGGTAATAACGCTGCCAAGTTCACCGAACGCGGCGAAATTGTGGTTGGTATGGAAGAAGTTGGCGTGCAGGACGACCGTGTGCAACTGCATTTCTGGGTGCGCGACACGGGCATCGGCATGACCGCCGAGCAGTGTTCGCGCATGTTTCAGTCGTTTAGTCAGGCCGACAGCTCGACCACGCGCAAATACGGCGGCACTGGGCTGGGTTTGTCCATCTCGAAGAAGTTGGTGGAGCTGATGGACGGCCACATTTGGGTTGAGAGCGAGCCGGGAGTCGGCTCCACGTTCCATTTCCAGGTGCGCCTCGGCGTGCAGCAAGGCGTTCAGCCGCGTCGTATGTTCAAGGCCGATGAACTGCTGGGTATGCGGGTGCTGGTCGTGGACGACAACGCCAGTGCCCGTGAAATCCTCTCGGGCATGGCGCGCAGCTTTGGCCTGGAGGTGGATGTCGCGCATAACGGTAGTCTGGCGCTGCGCATGTTGGCCGACGCCGAGCATAAGGCGCTGCCCTACGATCTGGTGCTGATGGATTGGCGGATGCCCGGCATGGATGGCGTGGAAACCGTGAGCAGAATGCATTCCGCCAGCCTGATGCATACGCCGTCGGTCATCATGGTCACCGCCTTTGGCCGCGAAGAGGCGCGCGAGGAAGCCGAGCGTCAGGGCATCCAGTTACCGGTGGTGCTGACCAAGCCAGTAACGCCGTCCTCTTTGCTCGAAGCCATCGGTGTGGTGCTGGGCAGAGGCCCGAAAGGCGATACTCGTGCCGACGAACGCTCCCAACAAAATGCCAGCACCGTAGCCAGCCTGAATGGAGCCCGGCTGCTGCTGGTGGAAGATAACGAACTGAATCAGGAACTGGCCTGCGAGCTGCTGGAGAGTGTCGGAATACGGCTGCGACTGGCCAGGCACGGCCAGGAGGCCCTGGACATCCTGGCCGAGGATGGCAACTTCGACGGCGTGCTGATGGATTGCCAAATGCCGGTGATGGACGGTTACACCGCCACCCAGCAGATTCGCCAGCAGCCGCGCTTTAACGCTTTGCCGGTGATCGCCATGACTGCCAACGCCATGGACGGTGACCGCGAGCGAGCCCTGAGCAGTGGCATGAACGACCATATATCCAAGCCACTCGATGTCGATGACATGTTCGCCACACTGGCAAAATGGATCAGGCCACGGACCGCTGCCCAGGCAGCACCATCATCGCCAGATGCAGGCCTGCCAGATGGGTTGCCGGATCGTCTTGCGGACATTGATATGGTTGCCGGCCTAGCCAGCTGCATGGGCCGGCGAGAACTCTATCTTCGCCTGCTCTGCAAGTTTCGAGACTCTCAGACAGGCTTTACCGAGCATTTCCAGGCGGCACTGGCTGACCCGGATGCTGGCGCGGCCAGACGAGTGGCTCACAGCCTGCGCGGCACGGCCGGCAACATCGGCGCCAAAACCGTGGCGCAGGCTGCCGCTGCGCTGGAACAGGCCTGCCAGAACGGCGAGTCCGCTACGAGGGTGCAAGCGCTGGCGACGGAGGTCGAGAGTTGCCTGCTGCCGACCTTGGCGGCCCTGGCTGACCTGACCGCAAACGCCCCCGCATCGATGAGCGATGACCTGCAGAATGGCCCCGAGTTGAGCGAGCAACTGAACAGGCTCAAAGGTCTTTTGGCCGAAAGTGACACGGCCGCCATGGAAGCGCTTACCGAACTGCGCAATCTGTCACTCGATCGCGCCTTGGCCAAACGCCTGGCTCTGGTCGCGGAGCAGGTGGAGCTGTTCGACTTTGATCGTGCCTTGGAACTGTTGCAGGATGGGTGAGTTTTTCCAGGAGAGGAGCTATCTGCTGGATATGCCGATTGACGGCCTACTCCTCAAAGCGCCCCGTGGCATCACGATCACGCTCGTATCGTCGCGTCAGCGGAAACGGTGGCAACCAGGATTCGCGACGGATGATCCAGCTTTCGTAGGTTGGCTTCAGTTGGTCAGGGGCATCCAGGGATCCCAGGTTCACTTCGATTTCGTCGGCTGTGCGAGCGAAAATGGACGAGCCGCAACGGGGACAGAAAAACCGCCCGGCGTAGTCGCGTGTTTCGCCATCGATCGTCACCGCATCCTGAGGGAACACTGCCGAGGCGTGAAAAAGTGCCCCATGATGCTTACGGCAGTCGAGACAGTGACAAAGGCCGACCCGGTATGGGAGCCCCGACGCTTCAATTCGGACGTTGCCGCACAGACAACCGCCGGTGAATCGGTCCATGCTGCATCTCCTCTAAAATCAAGCGGCACGACGGCGCCATTGCGTTACGCTACGACACTTGAGCTTTTCGTTGAAAGCGACTATTTAATGTTGTTCTGGGCGCACAACTCCCGTAATTCCGGGGTGAAAGGCAGCAACTCGATGTTGTCGCCCGAGACGAAGTTGGGGGACGTGCTGCCAGCGCTCGAACTGGAGGACGCGCCGTCCTTCGATGCGGATCCCCCGCCGTGATAGGCCTTGTAATAGTAGATAGTGAACTGCGCAAAGGGGTAACGCTTGGCCAGATGGGTCAACTTGGCCGAACAGGATCGCGGCTGCAAGAAAGAGCTCGCACGCGGGTCGTCGACCGTACACGGCGAGTCAGAGTTGTAGATGATTACCGTCGGAATCTGTCCTGACGCAACAGCAAACTGAGTGTAAAGGGCACCAAAGTTAAGCAGCATTCGCTCCTCCGCATGCCCTGTGAAGGTCCAGGTGTTGACCTTCCATTGCTGAGCCAGCACGTCGGCCACGCTTGCCCGCAACGCTTTTGTCTTCGATACCGTTTGGCGGTTGATCTCGTTTTGCTCGTACTCAGGGTGGCCCTTGTCCACGCCACCTCGCTTGAGTTGCGGCAGCGCTTTGTTAGGTAACACTGTCGGCAAGGAGGCATCGCTGGCAGGCAAATCCTCATTCAATATGCCCGCCACAATCTGACCGGCATTGGCTGCACTCCAGAACAGGTAAAACGTATTGCTGCCCTGAAAAGTGAGGATAGTCCATAACCGTTTCTTTTCCTTGTCCCTGGCTACCGCTGCGAATGCAGTATCCAGCGTATCAAAACATTCAGGCATCGTTGCCCTCTCCAGCAGGTTGTCCTGGATGAACAGCCTAGTACAGGCCAGCAGCACCGGTGCCCTTTTGACTAACAGTATCTACTTTTGACCATCATCGTTTCTGACGACGAACCCGGCCAATACACAGAGGTCAAAGCAAGTGATGACCTCGCCAATGATCAAAGGCCTCTGGCCTGCTTCATTCAAGGGCGAAGCCAGTATTCACACACTTTAGGGTGCGCTGGATAATTTCAGCAGGCTCGGATTTCTGCCGAGGGCAGGTGCTGACTGCCTCACATCCAATGCTCCCGTATCGGAGTACTAAAATGACTCAGTCAATGCGGTTCTTCCTATCGATCGTCCTTGCGACAGCTTCGCTGGCATCGGCCAGCCTCCTGAACACTGCCGGTGCGGCAACTGCCGAGGACCTGGATGTCGACTCTCGGCAAGCGTTGCAAACGCTCTACAAGTCCACGCCATTTGCTGAAAACATTTCGCACAACGCCAAAGCGATTCTTGTCTTCCCGAAAATCATCAAGGCAGGCCTTGTGTTTGGCGGCAGCTATGGCGAAGGCGTGTTGTTGAAGGACAAGAAAGTAGAGAATTATTACAACTCCGTAACCGGGTCCTGGGGGCTGCAGGCAGGCGCCCAGTCGTATGGCTATGCGGTTTTCCTGATGACCGACAAAGCCGTGGACTATGTACGTAAAACCAAGGGTTGGGAAATCGGCGTAGGGCCCACCGTTGTAATGGTTGATGAAGGGGTGGCGAAAAATCTGTCCAGCACGACAGTGAAGGACGATGCCTACGCGTTCATTTTCGACCAGCAGGGTTTAATGGCCGGGATCAGCATCGAAGGAACCAAGATTTCCCTGATCAAGCGCTAAAACAGGTCGTTTGGCGCACGGATGCGCCCCCTTTCCAACCATGTACCGTGCTGATACTGTCAGCCCTATGAATCAGCCACGCATTGCCTCGACCACCACTACCACGACCGCCCGAGGCGGGTCGTGAGAGGTGCCGTGAGCCAATAACGCACGAACTTCAAAAGGCCCGCCAGTGATGGATAGGGCCTTTTCTTTTGCCCTTTTGTCACTGGTCCAAACGCAAGGAAAAGCACTATGTATGCACTGTTGATTCTCGATATGCAGGTTGGATTGTTTCATGGCCCGGATAAGCCATGGGCTGGCGACGCGTTGCTAGACACTTTGAATAGCCTGTTGAGCAAAGCCCGGAAAGCAGGCGCGCCAGTTTTTCTTGCTCGCCACGTAGGTCCCCCAGGCTCGCCTATCGAACCTGCAAGCCCGTTGACGCAACTGGTGCAGGAACTGCGGCTACAAGGAGACGAAGTGATCTTCGAAAAAATCCGACCCAACGCTTTCGCCATGACTGACCTGGCCGATCGGCTAAAAGCGTGTGGATCTCAAGGCGTGGTTATTGCCGGAATGAAGACCCAGTATTGTGTCGACAGCACCTGCCGCGCCGCACGAGATCTTGGGTTCGATGCAGTGTTGATCGCCGACGGTCATACCTGCACCGACACCCCTGCATTGAAGGCCGAAAATATCGTCGCTCATCACAATGCAACTCTGGCGGGCCCGTTCTGTCGTGTCGTTCACGCTGAGCATTGGCACTTCTAACCGGCATTGATAGATCGGCTCAAGACTGGGACGATCTGTCTTTCTGTCGGCGCCGTTTCCGGCTGAGCCACGTGTCAGGCCCGATCATGTTTGATATCAGGTCTGAGCCTACTCTTGCCTGACAATATCCACCGAGATCTCCACCGCCGGAACCGTTCCTCGGTTCTCAAGCCAGTGTGTGGTGTTCCTGTCCTCGGGCCAGCCCACTCCTGGCCCATAGTCCGTGGCGACTCCATTTCGATGGTCAGTGATGGTTCCTTGCAGTATGTAGACGGTGCCTAGTCTGTCTTTATGGTTGTGAGTCGGCCCGAAGACGCCTCCAGGCTCGATGGTCACCATACGCATTCTAAGTTGGCGCCCTGCCATGCCCTCGATCTCAGGGCCAAGGTCAACCGTTGCAAGTAACTTCACCGCAACACCTTTCGTATCAGGTGCCACCTGTTCGTTGCCCATGGTGCTTTCCTCTCTGTGCATATAGGCCTGATTAGAAGTAAACACCCTAAATGGCGGGATAGCTCGTTGGCGCGGTGTATCGCAGTGTGTCTGGATGACATCCCGGTACATAAGTTTTCATCTGGCATCCGATGCGACACAAACCAGATACGTCGCCGCGTTCAAATGCAAGCCAGGTTTGAAGGGGATCAGCCAGCCCCCCTGGCCAACGGCTTGCAACGGAGACATCACCATGAAGATGGCACTGCAGAACAAAACCGGCACAACTCGCCGCCGTCTGGTCGGCTCGTCGATCCTCGCGTTCACCCTGTTCAGCGCTCTCGGTGCGGCCCACGCACAAACAACCGCAGCTGTGGCGCCAGACGCGATCAGTGCCGGCGCCACTCATGCGGCACCCTCCCCGTTCGGCCCGCTGAAGCATGTCAGCGCCGGACTGTTGAACGTGGCCTACGCCGAAACAGGCCCGGCCGATGGGCCGGTAGTCATTCTTCTGCACGGCTGGCCGTACGACATTCACAGCTATGACGAGGTCGCGCCATTGCTTGCAGCACAGGGCTATCGAGTGCTTATGCCGTATGCACGTGGCTACGGTAATACACATTTCCTGTCCGATAAAACTGTTCGCAATGGTCAACCGGCGGCACTGGCAAGTGACGTCATCGACTTTATGGATGCGCTGAAGATCAAACAGGCGGTGCTCGGTGGCTATGACTGGGGCGCGCGTTCGGCCGACATCGTCTCGGCGTTGTGGCCAGAACGGGTCAAGGCGCTGGTCTCGGTCAGCGGCTATCTGATCGGCAACCAGGCGGCCGGCAAAAATCCGCTGCCACCCAAGGCCGAGTTGCAGTGGTGGTATCAGTTTTACTTCGCCACCGACCGCGGTCGCTCCGGGTACGAGAAAAACACCCACGACTTTGCCAAGCTGATATGGCAACTGGCGTCGCCGAAATGGGCGTTCGATGACGCCACTTTCGACCGCAGCGCCAAGGCTCTGGAGAACCCCGACCATGTCGACATCACCGTATTCAACTACCGCTGGCGCCTGGGGCTGGTTCAAGGTGAAAGCCAATACGAAGCGCTAGAGCAGAAACTGGCTACGGCGCCTTCCATTAGCGTGCCGACCATCACCCTTGAAGGCGATGCCAACGGCGCGCCGCACCCTGCCCCCGAGGATTACGCCAAGCGCTTCACCGGCAAATATGAGTTCCGGCTGATCAGCGGCGGCATCGGCCACAACCTGCCGCAGGAAGATCCGCAGGCATTCGCCAAGGCTGTGATTGATGCGGACCATCTTTGAATCCGGTCTGACATCCGTGCACTTCCCCCGATAAGCACCGTCACAACAACGGCTCGTTCCATTTAACGAGCCGTTTTCTAATTTTTGCACTCCGCCAACACCACTTCACAGGTACTCGGCGTGCCGCCGGATCGGCCGGCATAGCGTATGCAGTTAGCCATGGATTTTTCGCGAGCCATGTTCAAGGTGGAGCCCCAAGCCAGGCCACCCTCGCCGGAAGTGGGTAGCGCTTTTGCATAGCAGTTTGAGCCTATGTTTGAGGCCGAATAGTGAGCCGTGGCAGCTTTGCCTGCACATCCCGCCGTCAGCACCAGGTTGATGGCCAGCAGTGAGAGTAGGCCCCAAGACGAGCATTGGCATGCTGTTGTTCCGGTCATCCCGTTTCCCCTGTAGCAAGAGGCGTGAGGCATGTTTGTGCTCGCGTACTACTCAGATTAGACGGTGTTGCGCCTGCCCTTGGCTCCGTTCAGCGGACTGGTTTGCGTTGGTCCAGACAATGCGATTGTTTTCGATGCCTGGCAGCTACCGGGCCCAAGGTACTCATGGCGTTCAAGCACAACGAGGCTTTCTCGTTCCAGGCCGCTTTTGCCGGGGAACGGATGATCAGTCAGTTGTTTTCATTCGCGGCGTCAAAGAACGAAGTGCCTGGAGAGGACTAATCCAAATCCTGTTTCGCTCGACACTTGGGGTAGGCGCTGCACCCCCAGAATCGCTCTCCTGCTCTATCGCCCGTCTTACGGATACGAATTTCGAAAGCGCTTCCACAACGCGGGCAACTGCGTTTCGCGAAAGGGTCGTTTCGCTGTTTCAGGCGTTGTACATGCTCGTAGTGGGTAGTGAGCGTGCTCTCCCTCTTCCCGCTCTCCAGCGCCTTCACCATTACACTCACCTGCGCTTCGCTAAACACAGGCTGCTGAAAGGACTTGATATAGCGGATGCAGCTGACGCCTTGGGTGACATTGTCCGGCATGACGGTCTTGAAGCGACTGCCGCCGACGAAGGCGATTACAGAATGGATGTGCTCGGGCGGAACGCTGAGCAGCGCTTCTAGTGCCTTCAAGTGTTTGTAATTCTGCCGCAGCGGGTTCTGGAACCTGAAGCGATGCCGGAAAATCTGCTGCGTCCACTGGGCCTGGCGCTCACCTCCAAAGATCCAGCCGCCCATGTTTTTGGTCTCCAACACGAAAATGCCAAAGGGCGACAGGAACACATGATCGATCTGTGTAGTGCCATCGGGCGTGTCCAGTGTGACGTTGTGCAACCGGCGGTAGACCTGGCCATCCAGCCCATAGTGGGCGAATGCCCGCACCAGCAACTCACCGAACCAGCCCTTGAACCAGGGCGTCTTGATGATGACGGCCAGGACCAACAATGGCAGCAGCCACATCAGAATGTCGAACAACGGCTGGAGCATCACAAAAATATTCATCGCTTCCTTTGCGTGGCGAAGGTGAGTACGCCGGACGCCTTCACCCTTTTGTTCCTTTCCAGCTTAGGCGAGGTAACGGGTGCCTGCTTTCGGCTCAGGCTGTGTAATCGTGCTCCTGCACAATTTGGAAGATCGCATTGGCCAACCCAAAACGTGCCTTGAGCAAATGCGGCTAGGCGCGTTCACGCCGCTATAGTCGACTCTATTGCCGACCGTACTTCCAGGAGCCTTCTCCCAGTGTCTGACATGCCGACCCACTTCGCTTACACAAAACGCTTCAACACCGTACTCGCCTACATTGATGCCCATCTCGAAGGTGACCTGTCGGTGAAGACGTTGAGCCATGTGGCGAACTTTTCGGCGTTTCACTTCCATCGACAATTCACCGCGTTCGTAGGAGTGCCTGTCTCACGTTATGTGCAACTGATGCGACTACGACGCGCAGCACATCGCCTGGCCGCCGCCGCTGATCACTCGGTACTGGACGCCGCACTCGGTGCCGGCTTTGAAAGTCCCGAGGCATTTTGCAGGGCGTTCAGGCGGGCGTTCGGTATGACGCCGAGTGCGTTCAGGAAGGAACCGAACTGGCAGGTCTGGAATGCGGTATTCGCAATCCCTCACTTTTCCAGGACTATCATCATGCAAGTACGAATCGTGGAATTCCCTGAAGTCAGGGTAGCGACGCTTGAGCACTGCGGGCCAGCCGGGCTCGTCAATGAGAGTGTGCGCAAGTTCATCGAGTGGCGTATGCAGAGCGGACAGTCGCCGGTGGCATCGAGTCGCAGCTTTGGCATTCCCTATGGCAACCCCGATACGACACCTTCACAAGCATTTCGCTTCGCCATTTGCGGCGAGATTCACGAGGCCGTGGCGCCGAATGAATTCGGCGTGCACGAGATCGTCATTCCTGGCGGTCGCTGCGTCGTGGTGCGACACACGGGGTCACCGGATCACATCGGCGAAACGATCTATCCGATTTACCGCGATTGGCTTCCCGCCAGTGGAGAGGAACTTCGTGACCAGCCGCTGTTCTTTCATTACCTGAGCGTCTATCCCGAGACACCGCAGGATCAATGGCAAACTGATGTGTATGTTCCGCTGCAATAGCGGAGCAAGCAGCTTTCGACCCTGAGCTGACGCGCTCAGGGTTGGTTGCACACCCAGAAACTCAACCGCGCACCAGGTAGGCCCCTGACGGAACCCGATGTCGCAGCTTCTTGCATTTGCCCGGTGCAGGCTGATGCCCCGGCGGACGATCAGGAAACCAAATTCGGCATTTACCCGGAGGTGGCATATGGCCGCGGGGAATCTCAACCTCACCGTACGCAGGCTCTGGTTCGACATTAACCCTTTGCAATTGTCCTTCGGGCCCGGCGCTGCCAGCCGTCGATGCGTCCGAAACCCGATTTGCCTCTGCGCGAGTGAAGTTGTCAGCGTCGCGACCAGGGTTCTGAGTGGATTGCTCAACAACCGCCATTTCCGCTTCGCGGCGCCTTTGGGTCTCCTCTGCCAACCCCTTCTGCACTGCGACCAGGTCCTCTTTGGCATTGGGTGAGGTACCCGAAGACTGGGCCTGCTGCGCCGCCTGGATCAATTGGAAGTTGCGGTTGCGCAACTCGACGTTACGACCCACCCGCATGTTCGAGCGCACCGCCAAGGTTTCAGCCTGCTGGTACTGCCCCTGCTGAAGACGCAACACACCGAGGTAATGCAGCGTCGCGGGATTGTTCGGCTGGATATGCAGGGCACGCTCCAGCGTGGCGGCGGCCTGATCCAGTTGGCCATTTTCATACTGCCGCGAGGCGGTTTCGATCAGGGTCGTTGATGCGCTGTTGCTTTGCGCGGGCGCTCTTCGCTCGGCAGCAAACGAACAAAGCGACGCGATGGCGCAGAACACCAGGATGAGACCCGGCAGAAAATTCTTGGTTGGCATCAGGGGGCGGACTCGACTGAATTCGGATGGCGCTGCCGTAAACAGATCACAGCGCTGCTCGGCAATTCCGATACCGGGCCGCTATGGACCTGGCCAATACCCTGAAGTTCCTGCGGCAACGGCCGTCGCAACCAGCATCATTTTTCACCATCCCAACGTCTGAGCATGAGCTATTGCTGCACTTCGCGCAGAGCAGAAAACGGCCAAAAGCGGACTTAATGGCGTTTGTGTAGTATCTGCCTCTCTTCCCACCTATATGAGATGCCGATGTCTAGCCGACACTCCCCATCCCCTACAAGAGCTGTCCTAGACCTGCAAAACGCACGTTCGCTTTTGGGAAAGCGGCTGAGCGTGCTGCTGCACGACCAGTACTATTTCAACGACGAGAAAGATCTGGGAGACATAGGTTCTCTAGAGTGGCGTTTTGGCGAAGGAGAAGTTCTATCCATGTATCTCTTGAGTGATGGCGAGAGAGTAGGTGCGGACTTGTTGCCTTCTGATACGCCGGCTTCCTTCGAGATAGAGCCAAACGTGACCTGCTCCTGGAAGAGGGAAAACCTGCTTGCGGCTCTATCAGCAACCCACCTCGAGAACACAAAAATTTGCGCAGTTGAGGGAATTCTTGACTCTTTCAACGGGCAAGAGCCTTGGCTGGCCGGATTCAGAGTTACGTTCGAGACCGGTGACTCATTGATCTACCTTAACCAGGGCGACGATGCCGTCGTATTGATTAATGCGCTACCGCCAGTAAGTGTAGGCCTCGAAACCCGCTTCGTTACCTCAATTTAATGACAGCTATGGGTCGATAGCAGCCCTTTGTGACAGTAGGAATCGGCCAAAAGCGGGCAGTGGACAAGATGATGGCAAAGCAAAAGCGTCAGGCTCCCGGGTCGAATCTCCACTTTCTGTGGTATTTCGGACGAGTTCTGTAGCAACGGTGTACCGTCAATTCAGCGAGTCTGCTTCGAAGTCCGAATGTGCGCGTTATTTTCGATTCACAGCGAGGGAACGCAATATGATCGACAATACGCAACCACACTCCACTTCAGAGTCGTCGCATATTCTCACTCGGCGCAATCTACTCCAGGCTGGCATGGCCGGGATTGCAGTCAGTGTGCTTTCACCTTGGTCGTTATGGGCGGCACCATCGGGCGTCTTGGTTAACGATGTGACGCTGCTCAATCCGATTTGGGTTAATCGCCTGTTCGCACCGCGCACCACCGACGAAATTCAACAGGCGCTTGCCATGTGGTCAGGCCCGGTCAGTATCGGTGGTGGCCGCTATAGCATGGGTGGACAGATTGCCACCGAAGACAGCCTGCACCTCGACATGCGTCAGTTCAATCAGGTAATCCGTTACTCGCCTGAGAGCAGGGTCATACGCGTGCAAACAGGGATGCGGTGGCGTGACCTGCAGTCGGTCATAGACCCGCACGATCTCTCGATAAAAATCATGCAGAGCTATGCCAACTTCACCGTCGGCGGATCGCTGTCGGTCAATGCTCATGGGCGCTATGTCGGCGCTGGCCCGGTAATCAACTCTGTGCGTTCTCTGCAACTGGTGCTCGCCAACGGTTCGGTAGTAGAAGCGTCCCGCACCGCAAATGCCGACTTGTTCCACGCTGCCATCGGTGGCTATGGTGCGCTGGGGGTGATCACTGAGGTCGAACTGGACCTCGCGTCCAACGTCACAATGGAACGTCAGATACACCGCATGTCAGTTGCCGATTACCCGAATTTTTTCAATGACCAGGTCCGTGGGAACGAACAGACTATTCTGCACAACGCCGATCTGGCCCCCCCTTACTTTGACCAGGCCACTTCCGTCACCTGGCGTGCCTCGGACAAAGAGCTGACAGTCGCAGAAAGGCTGGTCGCGCCGGGTCAATCGTACAAATTCAACCAGACCCTCATGTGGAGTGTGGCCAAGCTTCCCGGCGGCCCGCTGATTCGCAAGGATGTGATCGATCCACTGCGCTACCTCAACCACCCGGTTGTGCGGCGCAATTACGAGGCCAGTGCGGATGTCGCCTCACTTGGGCCTATCGCAACCCGAAACAGTACCTACGCGTTGCAGGAATATTTTGTGCCGGTGGCACAGTTCAATGCGTTCGTAAAGCAAATGGCCGCCATCCTACAGGCGCACCGCGTTGACGCCGTTAATATCTCCATCCGGCACGCTCCGGGCGACCCCGACTCGTTTTTGTCTTGGGCACGCGAAGAAGTGTTTTCCTTCGTACTCTATTACTGGCAACACGTTTCCATGGTTGACCGCGAGGAAGTCGGCACGTGGACGCGCGAACTTATCGACGCCGCGCTGTCGCTTGGGGGTACCTATTATCTGCCCTATCAGCTGCATGCGACGCGGGAGCAGTTCTCACGTGCCTACCCCAACGCGCCACGCCTGTTCGCACTCAAGGCGCAATTCGATCCGGCCAAGCGATTCCGGAACAAGCTCTGGGACAAGTACTACACGGGGTAGCGCAAGGTCCATGGCAATGGAAACCTGAACCCGATGTGTGTGATGCCCGTTGTCCATTGAGCATCCGTTATTTGGCAAGCTGTGAGGCAAGTTTGGGTCGGTTGCTGCCCTTCGCAACAAGTAGCCATCGGCCCCAAAAAGCAGACTGCTATCCAATCCTGATGCTTTCATTGCAAAGCTGTATGAGATGAAACTGCATGCCTTTCCAAGCCCCTCCAAGGAATGTCATTCCAGTAGCGAGACCAGGCGCGGCTCAATCGAACACGTAAGCACCTCGAGTAGAGCCAGCGTCACCGGTAGTTTGAAGCGCCGCCGGCCAGCGCTGCCAGGGTTGAGGTATAGCCGTTCGCCGCGCCATTCAATGCGTGGCTTATGCGAATGGCCGGTGATCACCAGCCTGATGCCTGCATCAAGCTCGGCTGGGACATCGGCAATGTCATGTACCAGCAAGGTCTGCCATCCATTCAGGTCGAAACATAGTCGGTCGGCGAGATTTTCTGCCCAAGGGGCGTCCAGATCATTGTTCCCGCGTACTACATGCAGCGGGGCAATTGACGCCAGTTGATCAAGGATTTCGAGCTTGCCGATGTCGCCGGCGTGAATGATCCACTCACAACCCTCCAGGGCAGCAAGGGCTTCGGTGCGCAGCAAGCCATGGGTATCGGAGATCACGCCAACTTTCATGCAAAGCTCCAGACCGGGCTCAAATATGGGAACTCAGGATACCTAAGCAAGAGCTTTCAGGTCACAGAGCCATCGTAGGCTGCCCCCCATTCATCACTGACATACCAGAACCAAAGCAGCCGACTGAATACCTGAAAGCGGCGGGATTGGAGCGTGTACAGCCCCAATCCCGCCCTTCTTATTTCTGGCCACCGGACAATGGTGGGGTTCGAGGCGGAATCAATCGCTTCGTCCCCGTCGACTCAAACGCCGAAGCCAAGTGCAGCAGCGTCGAATCGTCATAGGCACGACCGGCGAATGTCAGCCCGACGGGCATGCCGATGTCCGGCATGATTCCCATCGGCACCGTGACCGTGGGAACACCCAGGTGGCGGATGGCGAGGTTGCCGTTGGCGACCCAGACACCGTTACTCCATGCGATGTCCGCAGACTTCGGATCGACATCGGCATTCGCCGGCCCAACGTCGGCCACCGTCGGGAAGATCACTGCGTCAAGCCCCAACCGATCCATCCAGTCCTCAAGATCGATCCGGCGCGTCTGCTCAAGGCCGCGTAGCCCGTCCGGCACCGTGGGGATCTGCTCCCAAGGGGTGATGCCGCGCTCGGCCATCCGCACATATTCATCCATGCCAGCGGCAAGGTCGCCCTCACGGTTGGGCAGCGTCCCCGGGTCGTGGGGGAAAATCAGCGGCCCGTTCACATCGACCAGGCGATTGAGTTTTGGATCGCCGTTGGCCCGCAGAAAATCGTCGAACGCCCAAGCCGTCAGATCCCACAACTCATGGTGAAGGAACTCTTTGGAAACCAGGCCGCGGTTGAACACCGTCGGTGCACCAGGACGATCGCCCTCGCAATTGGAGACCAGCGGGAAATCGACCTCGATCACTTCGGCACCAAAGGTTTCGAGTGCTTTGCGAGCCTCTTCCCAAAGGCCGATCACGGAAGCGCGGGTGTTGATCCGCTGGCCCGTCGGACCGCCAATGCCAGGCGCATCGCTGGTGCCCGCCTCGGGATCCGCGTTGATGTACATACGAGGAACGCCGAAGCGTTTGCCAGCGAGGGCATCGGTGTTCGCGGCAAGCGACCCATAGGAAGTGGGACGCACCGAGGCGACACTCGGGATGGGCACCCAAGGTTGCATCCGCCACAGATCGCCTCGTGTGTCGGGATCATCCGCCACCACCACGTCGAGCACTTCGAGCAGGTCGGCCATGGTTCTGGCAAACGGCACGACAACGTCCATGGTCGGCGTCAACGGCCAGTTCCCGCGCACCGAGATCACGCCGCGCGAAGGCGTATAGGCACACAAACCATTGTTCGACGCCGGGCCCCGGCCGCTCGACCAGGTTTCTTCGGCGAGGCCGAATGCCGCGAAGCTGGCGGCGGTTGCAGTACCGGCGCCGTTCGATGAGCCCGAGGCGAAGGGTGCGGTGAGATAGTCAGCGTTGTATGGGCTCTCGGCCCGGCCATACACCCCGCGCTGCATGCCGCCGTTGGCCATGGGCGGCATATTGGTCTTGCCCAGGCAAATTGCGCCAGCGGCACGAAGCCGTTCGATGGTGAACGCATCGCGATAAGCAATCAGGTTCGCGAACGCGGGACTTCCAGAGGCGGCGGTAAGCCCCTTCACCAGATAACTGTCTTTGGCCGTATAGGGAATGCCATCGAGCGGCCCCAGCGATTCGCCCTTGGTCCGACGGGCATCGGACGCCTGCGCTTCCTTGAGCGCATCGGGGTTGCGAACCACCACGGCGTTGAGGGCGGTGGGCGTGTCGGGGCCGTCGTAGGCGTCGATCCTGGCAAGATAGGCCTGGACCAGTTCAACCGCCGTCGTCTGGCCCGATTCGAGCGCAGCACGCAGTTGGGCAATGGAAACCTCGGTGACCTCGATCATGCTGTTACCGCCGGCTGCTGATGGGTGACTGGATCGGGCTCAAAGACATCACTTATCTCAAAATGGTTTTTCATTGGCTCTCGTTGCACTGCATTAGCGCGATCGATTACTCACAATACGTGCTTAACATGCGATCAATAGGCGGTGAGTACGCTGTACCCGTGATTTTGCACAAGATTAGAGAAATAGCCCACTCCATGAACAGCCCGGAACGCTACGCATCCTGAAGCCGCTCACGCAGAAACTCGATAAACCGCTGGGTTTTCGCCGGCAACAGCCGCGTTTCGGTGAGGGCGTAAACCGAGACGGGTGAAGCCTGCCACTGCGGCAAGACTCTGCGCAGTGTGCCATCGGCAAGGTCTTGCGCAACGATACCTTCCCCCAATAACGCAATACCCAGATCCAGCGTCGCCAGACGTCGAATCATTCCAACGCTGTTGAGTTCGAATCGACCGCCAACCTCAACCTCCACCTCCCCTTCACTGCCGGAGAGTATCCAGCGGTCGGCGCGCGTGCCGCGCATACGCAGGCATTCGTGACTGGTCAGGTCCGTGGGATGAGTCGGATCACCGTGCAGTTCGAGATAACGGGGTGAGGCGTACAGGCTGCGGCGCAAACTGGCGAGCTTACGGGCGATCAGATTCGAACTCGCGGGCTCGCCCATGCGAATGACCACATCAACCGGCTCACTCACCAGATCGACCTGACGCGGGGTCAGATCCAACTCGAAGCTGATACCGGGATACAACCGGGCAAACTCCGCAATCAGCGGTGCCAGGTAAATATTGGCGAAATCCACCGGGAGTGAAACCCGCAGTACACCGCTGGGCCGGGCAAGCATTTCGCCGAGCTGCTCGTGCGCTAGCCGCGCTTCGTCGACGATGCGTTTGCAGCGGTCGAAGTACAACTGCCCCGCCTCGGTCAGCTCGATTTTGCGCGTGGTGCGATGCAAAAGTCTTAGTCCGATTTCCTTTTCAAGGCCACTTATCCGACGCGACAGCGTCGAATTCGGCATCCCCATCGCCTCCGCCGCCCGGCGGAAACTGCGCGCCTTCACGACTTCGACGAACAACGCCATGTCGTTGAGAAACTCCAATGTCATTGCTCCATCAGTGGATCAGTCAATTCAGTTTTACCCGGTTTATCCCGGATTCGGATTGATCAATGATAGCCACATCGTTTACCGAGGAGTACCGCAATGCATTCGCTTTTTTCTCAGGTCCAGATCGGTCGCCATACACTGACCAACCGCATGGTCATGGCCCCGATGACCCGTTCGCGTTCCGATGATTACGGGGTGCCGACCGAGCTGGTGCCGACCTACTACGCGCAACGCGCCGGTGCCGGGTTGATCATCTCTGAAGGGGTGTTCCCTGTGGCCCTTGGCAAGGGTTATGTGCGTACTCCCGGTATCGAAACCGCCGAGCAAGTGGCTGCCTGGAAGCAGGTTTGCGAAGCCGTTCATGCTCGCGGCGGTCGGATCTTCATGCAGCTGATGCACTGTGGACGCATATCGCACCCTTCGCTGTTGCCTGGCGGCGCGTTGCCGCAGGCCCCCTCCGCGATCAAACCTGCCGGCCAGACCTGGACAGCCACGGGCCTTCAGGACTTCGTCACCCCACATGCGCTGACCGTGGTCGAAATTGCCGCGGTCATCGAGGGCTACCGTCAGGCCGCACGCCTGGCCATCGAGGCCGGCTTCGACGGTGTGGAGCTGCATGCCGCTTCGGGGTATCTGCCTGAACAGTTTCTCTCGACGAGCAGCAATCAGCGCACGGATGAGTACGGTGGATCGGTTGAAAACCGTGCTCGCTTTGTACTGGAGGTGTTGAACGCCATGGCGACGGAAATTGGCAGTGATCGCGTCGGCATCAAACTCTCCCCTGAAATGAACTTCAACGACATCGTCGATGCCAACCCGCAAGAAACCTACACCTGGCTGGTCGAGCAATTGCGCGGGCTGAATCTCGCTTATCTGCACGTTGCCCTGTTCGGCGCCAGCGTCGACTACCACGCCTTGTTGCGCCCACTGTTCGATGGCAGCTACCTGATCGGTGGTGGGCTCGACCAAAACGCCGCCCAATCCCTGCTCGCTAAGGGCCAGGCCGACGCGGTGGTGTTTGGCAACGCATTCCTCGCCAATCCCGACCTGCCCGAGCGTTTTCTCACAGGCGCCGAGCTGAATGTGCCGGACAAAGACACGTTCTACGCACCGGGCGCTCAGGGGTATATCGATTACCCGACCATGAGCCCGGCTCAAAACGCCTGAGGAAACGGCCATTCCCATGCATGCCCCAACCTTACTGCCAGGAGAATCATCATGACGTACGAAAAATTCAGTGCCGACAATGCCGCCCTGCTGTTGATCGATCACCAGGTGGGGACGATGGGGTGGGTGAAATCCATTCCGTTCGAAGAGCTGAAACGCAATGCGCTGATGCTCGCAAAAGCCGCAAGCATCCTGAAGCTTCCGGTGGTCTTGACCTCCAGCATGGAGGAATACGCTCAGGGGCCGCTGCTCAGTGAACTGGAGCAGATCCTGCCCGCCGAATTCGCTTCCCGCGTCAAACGCCTGGGTATCGTCAACGCGATGGACGATGAAAATTTCGCCGCCGCCGTCAAAGCCACGGGCCGAAAAAAACTCATCATTGCCGGTGTCACCAACGACGTCTGCACGGTGTATCCGGCGCTGAGCCTGGTGCGCGAGGGGTATGACGTTCAGGTGGTGGCCGATGGTGGCGGCTCACCGAGTGTCATGGCCGATGACATCGCCCTGCGGCGGATGGATAAAGGCGGCGTGACGCTGACGACCACCAACCAGCTGATTGCAGAACTCGCCGGAAGCTGGGCTACGCCGCAAGGTGGGCAGTTGGTGCAAGTGCTGATGGAAGCGCTTCAAGGCTAGAAACATCCAGGCCATCAAACGCAGAACCTGTGGGAGCGGGCTTGCCCGCGATAGCGGTGTGTCAGGCAACATCGATGTCGACTGACACTCTCTAATCGCGGCATAGGTATCTACA